>DRHS01000259.1 GCA_011053095.1 Bacteroides sp. | reverse complement strand
TGGTCATGGTAATGGTATGAGTCGTGCCCTCACCCGAAGCGATAACAGTCGTGGCGACAGGTGACTGCGTGATGACAATAGCTCCCGGGGCAGTACAGTTGTCTGTAGCGGTAACCTCACCCGTAAGATCAGGAACAGTAAGCTGACAGGCCCCGTCGAGGGTAATGTTCCGGTCCACAGGAGTAGCGGTAAACACAGGGGCAATATTGTCCTGCACAGTTACATCTGCCGTACAGGTATTTGTATTGCTGTTGACGTCCGTAACAGTCAGTGTGACCGTGACGGGAGTTCCGACATCGCTGCAGTCAAAATCCGTTATATCAAGGCTCATGCTGGCAATTCCACAATTGTCTGTACTCCCATCGTCGATATCTGTCGGCACTATGGTCGCATTGCCTGAAACGTCCAACTGAACAACAATGTCCTTACAAACTGCATTTGGAGGTATGGCATCGTTCGGTTCTGTTAGAATGAGTTCATTATCAAGTACAATGATGCAGGCTGGTGCCATTGCGTCCCGTATCTGAATATTAAAAGTATCCGCAAAGAGGTTGGTAAAACTTCCTGTCCCCTGCCAGGTTGTTCCCGTATCGATTGAAAAATCATATGATCCACTGCCTCCGCTTTCAGAGGAGATTGTGATTGATCCATCCGAATCTCCCACGCATGTTGGACCGTTTGAGGCAATCGAAGCATTTAATATCGCCGGTTCGGTTATCGTAAAAGTACTATCCTGCCAGCACAAATTTGCATCTGTAACAGTCACAGTATAGTTGCCAGCAATTAGTCCACCTATGGAATCACTGGTTGGACCATGACCCCAAACGTAGGTATAAGGAGCTAGGCCACCTGTAGGAGACAAGGCAATGGATCCGTCGCTTCCTCCAAAACAGGATACATTGGTAATAGTACGATTAATTGTAATCTCCGGACAGCCATGTCCGACACCAAACTGGGTTCCAAGCGTAGATATATCTCCCGTCACCCCATTTCTGAAAACGGTGTCAGGTATAGCGTCAGCATGATTGCCGCGAAGTTCCCAGTCCCCTCCATTGGTTCTTGCGAGCACTCTGGATGCAGGCAGTATTGAAAAATCGTTAAATCCATCAGCCACAAGTTCAATGTTGTAATCAGTACTGGAAAGGGTATTGGCAGATGTAATGTCCCAGTAACCTTCTGTAAACTGGTTCCGGAATATATACAACGACTCATTTAGCGGAAGACCTGCAGATCCCGGATCTGAAGGATTATACTCCACGGTCAGTGATCCGGATGTAAGATCTGTAAAATTAATTGTGCTAAAGTTCTCGGTTGTATCCGTTCCTACCGGGAACAGGATGTCCGTAGAAGTTGCAATGATCCATCGTTTGAATTTTCCGATTATGGTCCCGGAAGTATGTGACAAAGTTCCTTCATCTCCTGCAACCTCATCTGTACCCAGGGTAAGTGTCCATGTACCGGGATCAATATTTCCCTGGGTCATATTCAGTGTTTCCTCCACTATGACATCTCCATTGCTGAAGACAACACCTGTATCGGCATTATTTATTGTTAGATTATCAAAGGTTTCCCCTGATGCGTTTGAAATTGTTTGTTCACCGATTCCGTCAAATGTAACAGTCTGAGATCCTCCTGGTGGGGGACTTCCATGATCGAAGGTTCCTGTGTTGGTCCAGTCCCCTGCAAGATTTATGTCATTGTCATTGGCATCCAGGGTCGCTGTGCCGCTTATACTCAGGTTTCCGTTAACTTCCAGGTTGCCCAAACTGGTTTTTATTCCACCATTCGATAAACTCAGGTTGCGGTAGGCATCTTCAGGAATGTGAATATCCTGCGTACCGGCAGCATTGTAATTAAAGGTATTGGTACCAAAATCACTGAAAAGCTCAATATTAGCATTGAAGGTGGCATCCGAATAATTCCAGGTAGCAGCGTTCCTGTTAAAGATCTGAACTTCATTAGGATCAATATTAGTGAACGCCCCGGTCTGGTTGATAGTACCGGAATTATCGATGGAAAATACGGTATTCGAGCATTCCACGATATTTCCAATATTCAGAACAGCTCCGGCATTGTTGGAAACGATATTGTTATTGTTCCCCGTTTGATCCACCCATATATTCTGGGTAATATTAATGGTACCATTATTAATAACACTTGAAGAGGAAGATGAAAAGAATATTTGGTTCTGGATATCAAGGTTTGCAGTACTGTTATTTGTGAGAATGGTATTGTCATCTACAAAGTCAACAAGATCCGTTATTGTAATAACATTGTCCCCGCTGATGGTTAGTTCCCCGCCTTCATTCTGAAACTCTATGTCATCGATGGTAAAGGTACCACTGTTATAAATAATATAGTCTGAACTATTATTGACTAATTCTATCTGCGCCTGAGTTCTGGAATTCTCATCAAGGGTGCCAAGGGTTTGAACCAGAATAGATCCCCGATAATTCAACTCCAGCTCTACGTTATCTGCCGTCCAACGCAACTCTCCACCATCAAAAATTGTGACATTTCTGGCATCCGCATCGGCTGTAAGAAAGACAAGCTGGTCAGTACCTCCCTCGCTGATATGCACGTCGCTGTATTCGTCAGGAACACAGCCGCAAGGCGGGCCTCCAGGCGTATAGGACCAGGTATTCCCATCATTCCAATCACCCCCTGCCGGGCCAGCAACGGCATATCTTGGATCTGGAACCGGGGGTTCAAAAATATGTACATCGTTGAAAAAATGATCAGCATCCACATCGAAGAAGCCCCATAAGAGTTCCTCACTATTATCAATCCTGACTATGATTCGCAAAGAATCACCGTTTAATCCCCCGGTAGTAGCTGTAGCTCGCCATAAAGATCCGGTTTGATCACCATTGGTTAATAATGTTTCAGTACCATTGTCAAGAGAATAATATACCCGGATGTAGTCATTTTCATCCAGCGCAAAGACATTGAGGAAGCTAACGACCCCCAGATCTATGCTTGCTCTTACATCTGTATATGTGGAGATATCAACCCATTCCGAATACCAGATCCCTTCACCATGGGTGTTCATACCTTCAAATTGACCACCCTGCACCTCAAAATGTCCGCCACCAACGAATACAGAATCGCAGCTGCTTACATCCCTGAACCAGGCAGTGGCACCAGTATCAATAGTGTCCCCATCCGTCAGGTTAAAGTCTTCCAGCCAGATAGTGGTCTGAGCATGTATTTCAGATTTGTTCCCGCTGAGGAAAACAAGTAAAAAGCAAAATAATCCGGTAAACAGTATTTTAAAATATAGCCCTTTCATATTGAAATTCAGCCTGAATATAGTTCATATTTCCTTTCGGTCTTATTATTCTAATAATTAGACTATTATAACCCAATATTGGTTGCAATCATTTGTCTGGTATAGAATGAATCACCGTATACTCTTTCAAGTAAAACAATCTCTCTATTTATCAAATTACACCCAGCAAGAATCGGAGATTGCAGGCAAATGATTATCAATCAATATATTATGAATGCCAATTTAATGGAAACTCCAAGTAAAATACGCTCTTTTCTAAATTATTTATGAACAACTGAAATTGCGAATGGAAGCAAAAAATCAGGTTACGGGATCATTGGGGAAGGACTCAAAAAGGATTAATCAGCAAAAAACCACCCCCGTTTTAGTATTGAGGTGGTTTTCTCTGAAGAATTTTCCTTTAAAGGTTAGAGATTCTTTATCTCCGAAACAAGCTTTTGAATTGAGTCTTTCGCGCTTCCGAAAAACATTCTGGTATTATCGGCAAAGAACAAGTAATTTTCGATAGCTGCGTATCCCTTACCCATACCCCGTTTCATTACGATAACATTCTTGGCCTCGTGAGCTTTGATAATTGGCATACCATAGATTGGGCTGGATGGATCATCAAGTGCAGCGGGATTTACAACGTCGTTGGCTCCGATGATTACTACAACGTCTGTGTTGGGCATATCCGGATTTATATCATCCATCTCAACAAGTTTTTCATAGGGTACCTCTGCCTCAGCAAGAAGGACATTCATATGGCCGGGCATCCTTCCCGCCACAGGGTGGATGGCAAATTTCACTTCAACATCTTTCTCCTCAAGCAGTTTTGCCAGGTCGTTGCAAACATGCTGGGCCTGGGCAACTGCAAGTCCGTAACCGGGTACAATCACAACCTTCTGTGAATAGCTTAGCAGGACAGCTGCATCACTGGCAGAAACTTCCTTTATAACACCTGCTTCATGTTCTATGCCTTCTCCCCCGCCTCCAAATGAACCAATGATCACATTGAGAAGTGAACGGTTCATTGCCTTACACATGAGAATGGTAAGTATAGTTCCTGCTGATCCTACAAAGATCCCACCCAGAATCATGGCCTGGTTCTGGTAAATGAATCCTGCCATCGCAGCTGCAATACCTGTGAATGAATTAAGCAGTGAGATCACAACGGGCATGTCTGCTCCTCCAATTGGTAATACGAAGGTAATCCCGTATATCAATGCTATGGTAAGAA
The DNA here is from genome assembly GCA_011053095.1 of Bacteroides sp. Classification (GTDB taxonomy): domain Bacteria; phylum Bacteroidota; class Bacteroidia; order Bacteroidales; family SM23-62; genus SM23-62. The sequence goes on along the minus strand of DRHS01000259.1, from coordinate 11,188 downwards.
GCAGGTAGACCAGCAATTGCTGGGTCTCGAATGGTGCGGTACCGGCAGTTATGTAAACGATAAGAACTACTATAATAAGAAGTATAAACAGGTTCAGGTATTTCATGAATCCTGCAAATATGTCCCCTACCTTTCCATCAAGCTTTCCATAGGCGATCATACTACCGCTAAAGGCAATAATTCCAATTACCAGTCCGAGTAAAGTGACAAGAGTTGATTCATTCTCAGGGTTCGAAAATTCAATCAGGGCAACCAGGGCCGATGCGGCTCCACCTGTTGCATTGAATACGGAAACCAACTGCGGCATGTCCGTCATCTTAATCCGACGTGCAATAACAGCACCAATAACGGAACCAATTGCAATTACTACCAGGATAATAACGATGTTTGTAATTGCTATACCCTCTCCTGCCCCAGTCTTATGAAAAATCATGGTTGTGATTATCGCCAGCAGCATTCCACCTGCAGCCCAAAGATTTCCATTCCTGGCTGATTCGGGATGACTGAGCCTCTTCAGACCGATCACAAAGAAAATTGCTGCCAGCAGATAACTGAATTCGAGGATAACATCACCCGAACCAACACCGAGATTGCTTAAAACTGTATCCATTTCTCTTAGTTTTTCTTCTTTTTAAACATTTCAAGCATTCGGTCTGTTACTACGAACCCTCCAGTCACGTTCAGTGTACCAAAAAGAATTGCAAGTATCCCCAGTATTAGGTTCAGGTTAATTGAACTGGTATCGGCATGACCGACCAGGATAATACCACCGATGATAATGACTCCGCTGATTGCGTTCGCTCCTGACATAAGTGGTGTATGAAGTACTGAGGGTACTTTTGAAATCACCTCGAAACCAAGGAATATGGTCAGGACAATGATAAAAATCGTCTCCTTATTATTATAAAAAAATATCAGAATATTTTCCATTATGGTTTTATTGAGTTTACTTTTTTAGTGGACAGGGCTCAGGCATGGTTGACTACTGGTTCTCAAAATCGATAACCTCAGCCACCCGTTCATTTTTAATCTCATTTTCGTGTGTGATGCAACTGCTTTTAAGGATATCGTCCTCGAAATCAAGATTGATTATTCCCTCATCATTTATAAAGAGGTTCATAAAGTTTCTAAAATTAACACCGAGCATTTTACTTGCATCAGCAGGCATTTTTGAAGGATAATTCGAGTTTCCTATGATCCTAACCTGCTTATGAAGGATTGTTTCATCCTTTTTGGTCAATTCGCAATTCCCGCCCGAGCCGGCAGCCATATCAATGATCACCGATCCGGGAGCCATGGCCTCAACAGTTTCCTTGCGGATCAGTATGGGTGCCTTCCTCCCGGGGATCTGTGCTGTAGAAATCACTACGTTAGATTTTACGGCATGATCATGAATCAGTTGCGCCTGCTTCTTCTTATAATCTTCATCCTGCTCTACTGCATAACCACCGGCTGCTGAATCGTCTTTTGAACCCTCAATCTCAACAAACTTACCTCCCAGGCTCATTACCTCTTCCTTCACTGCAGTACGGACATCAAAGACCTCCACAACAGCCCCCAGCTTCTTGGCTGTTGCAAGGGCCTGCAATCCCGCAACGCCTGCTCCGAGAATTAATACCTTGGAAGGTTTTATCGTTCCTGAAGCCGACATAAACATGGGGAAGAAATTCGGAAGTTTACTTGCTGCTACAAGTACTGCCTTGTAACCGGCTATTGTAGCCATGGATGAGAGGATGTCAACAGCCTGGGCCCTTGAGGATCTGGGCACCATATCAAGGCTGAAGGTTGTAATCCCCGCATCCGCCAACTCTTTCACACGTTTGGTATTAACCAGAGGATTCAGGATTGTGAGCAGGATGGTTCCGGAGGGGATACCTTCAGCTTCCGGAGGATTGATCTTCAGGATCACATCCGACTGCTTTAGAATGTTCTCCTTTGTCTGGATCTGAGCTCCGGCATCCACATATTCTTCATTGCTTGCACATGATGATGAACCGGCATCTGATTCAATTAATACGTTGATTTTCTTTTTTGTAAGGGCAGAGACTCCTTCAGGTAACAGGGCAACCCTGTTTTCTTCGCCGCCTTCTCTTAAAACTCCTAATATCATATGAACAATTTTACCTATTTATCTACTTTCAAAAGGCGTCCAAATTTATAAATAATTATCCAAAATAATACCGGTCCAGCTCAACAGGTATAAAGACACTGATCGACAGGTATTTAAACATTCTGACAGGCCATTTACTAAGGATCCGGGCAGAACTGTCTGGTTTAGAATCGATATAAATACCGAGACCATAACCTGTTTTCTAAAGAACTCAAAGCTGATTTTTCATATTTTAGTTAATTAATTGCAGCCCATAAATTCAACTGGCAGGTCTTTCAGCATTTCCGTAGTCTCTCAAAAAGAATGTTCTCAGGACTATTCTCAGGTTTAGAACCAAGAAAGGATTAAATCAGATCTCACTTTCAAAAAGTCAGTTTTCAATCATGGCCGTTTCCATCATCGCAATTACCTCGAAGTATGCGCCAGGAGATAAAAGCAATCTCATTGCCATACTTCAGGATGCACAAAAAAAGGTGGGGTACATAACTCCTGAGGCTGTTGATAAGATCTCAGGCCATCTCAATATATCCAGGAGCCAGATCTATGGTGTGGCATCCTTCTACTCCCAGTTCAAATTCAATCCGCCGGGAAGAAATTCGATTAAGATCTGCCTTGGTACAGCCTGCCATGTTCAAGGTGGGGACTTCCTGCTAAACGCTCTTAATTCCGAGATAGGGATTTCCCCAAATGAAACAACCGAGGACGAAAAATTTGATCTGGATCGTGTGGCCTGCCTGGGCTGCTGTGCCCTTGCCCCCGTTATTATGGTTAACGATGCCATTTTTAGCAATATGTCCGTGGTTAAAATGAAGGATTTACTGGATCTTTATGAATGACTTTCAAACATTCAGAGAGAAAGCTGTAAAGGAGTATAAAAAACTCCAGCATCCCACAAAGCCAGTGATATATATCGGGATGGGTAGCTGTGGACTTGCCTCCGGTGCGGGAGAGGTATGGCAGAAGACCCGGGAAATACTGGACCGGGATAAGATAAAGGCTGATATGCTAAAGGTTGGATGCATCGGGCCCTGCTACCTGGAGCCATTTCTTGACATTCAGATACCGGGATCCCCGCGTATGAGTTTCAATAATGTCACAGTGGAGAAGCTAGAAAAATTGCTTCCATCTTTTTTACTTAATGGAAAATCAAAAATTAAACCCATAGGCTATCTGGGAGGTAACGGGGAAGCCCATGAAGGCATAAAATCTCTATGGGAACTGCCCATGCTAAGGGGACAGGAACGAATAGTGTTGCGTAACTGCGGCATCATCGATCCTGAAAATATAGGTCATTATATAGCAAGGGGAGGTTTTGAGGGATTGCTTAAAGCACTTAAAAAAGGCCCTCAAGGGGTTATAGGGGAAGTTAAAACTGCGGGACTCCGGGGAAGGGGCGGTGCAGGATTCCCTACCTGGAAAAAATGGCAGCTATGCCATGATGCTCCGGGGAATAGAAAATTCCTCATATGTAATGCCGATGAGGGCGATCCTGGCGCATTTATGAACCGCTCACTAATGGAAGGGGATCCTTTATCACTTCTTGAGGGAATGATCATAGCCGCTTTCGCAATCCGTGCCAGTACAGCATACATCTATATCCGTGCGGAATACCCCCTGGCCATTGAACGTCTGAAGATTGCCATTTCTCAGATGCAAAAACACGGTCTCCTTGGAAAAAACATACTGGGAAGTGACTATTCCCTCGATATGCGAATCAAGGAAGGAGCCGGGGCCTTTGTGTGCGGAGAAGAGACTGCTCTTATCGCTTCCATAGAAGGTGAGCGTGGCATGCCCAGGAGCCGTCCCCCCTACCCCGCCAGCTCCGGCTTATGGGGACACCCGACAAATATTAATAATGTAGAAACACTGGCCACTGTATCCACGGTTTTGCGTGAAGGGGGAAAATGGTTTGCAGGTTACGGATCTGAGAAGAGCAAAGGGACCAAGACTTTTGCCCTTGTCGGGAAGGTGCGCAGAACGGGACTGATCGAGGTTCCTATGGGTACAACCCTGAGGGAGATCATTTTTGATATCGGCGGAGGAACCCGGAAAGAATTCAAGGCAGTACAGACAGGCGGGCCATCCGGTGGCTGCCTTTCAAAGGAATTCCTGGATCTGCCGGTAGATTATGAATCTCTGAGCGGTGCGGGATCGATAATGGGGAGCGGGGGACTAATAATCATGGATGATGATACCTGCATGGTTGACGTGGCGCAGTATTTCCTGCGTTTTACCAGTGTTGAAAGCTGTGGTAAATGCACCCCCTGCAGGATCGGGACCAAACGAATGGTGGAGATCCTGGAGAAAATCACCAGTGGGGATGCGGAGCCAGGAGATATTCAGGCCCTGAAAGATCTGGCAGTAACCGTGAAGGAGGGTTCGCTTTGTGGACTGGGACAAACGGCTCCCAATCCCGTGCTGACTACCCTGAAATATTTCCCGGAGGAATATGAGAAACATGTCGTCGACAACCGGTGTCCCGCTGCTGTCTGCCGTGAGCTGGTCGAGTACAATGTGATCAAGGATAAATGTACCGGCTGCCAGCGATGCGTGGATGTTTGTCCCACAGAAGCCATTACGGGTCCCAGGAGCGAACCTCACTACCTTGACGCTGAAAAATGCATTAAATGCCGGGCATGCTACGAGATCTGCCGTTTCGATGCAATCGCAGGTGATGCTATTACAATTGAATGAGACAGGATAAAACACATATCACTGCACTAATCGACGGAGAACCGGTTCGGGTCCGCCGCGGAGATACCATCCTGGATGCAGCCCGTAAGGAAGGAATCTATATTCCAACGCTCTGTTACCTGGAGGGTATGAAATCATACGGTGGCTGCCGTCTTTGCCTTATTGACATAAAAGGTGGACGTGGATTCCCGGCCGCCTGTACCACTCCACTAGAACCGGGCATGGAGATCCGCACCAAAACTCCTGAACTTCAGACACTCAGACGAAACATACTCGAGATGACCCTCTCAGAGCACCCCTACACCTGCCTGGTTTGCGCGGACAAAAAAGAATGTGGGGAGTTCATGCATTCAACCCGGAAAGCAGGTACCATTACAGGCTGTAATTTCTGCACCAGCAACGGAGATTGCGAATTGCAGGATCTCATCGACTACCTGGAACTGGATGATGTGAGGTACCCTATAAGCTACCGAGGTATTCCTCCGGTAAAATCAAATCCGTTTTATGACCTGGATTATAACCTCTGTGTGCACTGCGGACGATGTGTCAGGATCTGCAACGAGGAAAGGAATTCAAACGTACTTGCGTTTGTGGAAAGAGGGAATTCAACTATTGTAGGTACTGCATTTGGCGAATCACAGACCAGTGCCGGTTGTGAGTTCTGCGGTGCCTGCGTCGATGTTTGTCCCACGGGCTCAATCTCAGGCAAACTGGGCAAATGGGCCGGTCCCCCGAGCCGCTCAGTTAAAACCACCTGCACCCTGTGCTCGGTGGGATGCAGCATGAATGTCAATACCCGGGCCGGGAAACTGGTTGATGTGGGACCGGCACCTGGGGGGCGTATGGATCCGCCACAGTTATGTATTAAGGGAAAGTTCCTGGCCGGGGATATCACAGAGCATCCTGACAGGATCACGGTACCGATGATCCGAAAGAACGGCCGGATGGTCGAGGTGGACTGGGATGAGGCGATTCGGGTTGCTGCCGAAAACCTGGCAGCCTGGCGTGGGAATGGATTCGGGATTATAGGTTCCGCCCAGGATACCCTCGAAGAAAATTATTCCCTGCAGAAGTTTACCAGGGCAGTGATGAATTCGAACAATATTGACCTGATTTCCTCCTTTCCCGATCCACGATTACAGGAGGAGATCGCCTCACACCTCCAGCCTAAAGGCAGACTGGAGGATATACTGAAGGCAGATACCTTACTTGTTCTGGGAACGGATGCATCGGTTTCCCACCCATTGGTTGAAAACAGGATCAGGAAAGCCTACAACGCCGGCCGCAAAGTATTGTATGCAAATTCTGAGGCCACAAGGACTTCTCTGTTCTCTACTGTTGAGATCAATTATTCGAAATGCAAAGATTATAACTTTCTCTTTGTATTGCTTGCCGAGCTTGCCAGGGAAACCATTTCCGGATTACCCGCAGGTTTTGCAAAGCAGGTAAAAGAATCCCTTCTTATCAGTGGATTAAAAAGTTGTTCCGTCAAGAAAGATGATCTCCAGGCTTTTGTAAAGGCCCTGGTAAAATCGCGCAGCTTATGCATTATTGTTGATGAAAGCCTTCTACGAGATGTATCAGGTCTGCAAACTATAAAAGCACTCGCAAATATCCGGTTCCTTAAAGCTGAAAAATCGAATTGCAGAATTATGCTGTTGGGGAATGAAGGGAACCTTATGGGAGCTGCAATGGCAGGAGCCCATCCGTATCTGCTGCCGGGATTGGATCCTGTTTCCGACGATAAAGCCCTTCTTAAATGGAATAAGAACTGGGATGTGAAACTCAGTGATGTCAGGGGACTCCCCTGTAATGAAATGCTTTCGAATATTGGACGGGACGGGATTTCTGCATTAATGATCGCAGGGGATGTTCCGGTATCAGGGAATCTGGGAAAAGCCAGCTTGAAAAAACTGAAGTTCATGGTTCAACTGAATATGTTTAGTACCGAACTGACTGATCATGCGAATGTTTTCCTTCCTGTTACGGGGTTCCTGGAGAACGATGGACATTTCCTGACACTCGACGGAAAAATTCAAAGGCTGCACAGGGCGGTCCCACCCCAGGGAAAAAGCAGGTCCGTTTCTGAAATAATTTCTCTATTGGCAGGAGCAATGAAGGCAGATGGATTTTCTACTGGAAGGGCCGGAGCTGTGTGGAAGGAAATTGGATCGAGCATTAAAATACCGGTCCCACAAAACGGTAGTCCAAAGCCCAGGTTTGAGTTGATGAAACCTCCTGATAGCCGGAATGCAGGATCCGGGAAAAAATCAGGATCCGGAAAGAACCATCAGGATCACTACCGCTACCGGGGAAACAGATTATCTGACCTGGTGACTGATTTACAGGCTCTCCTGGAAAGTGGAATGAAGGAAAAGGTATAAAATGATTAAGGTAATCGAAATATCAGAAATTGCCCCCAATGTTCACGAATGCACCGTGGAAGCGAGGGATATTGCTACCAGGGTAAAGCCGGGACAATTTATTATTATCATCCCGGATGAGTACTGTGAAAGAACTCCGATAACGGTGTCGGACTGGGATCCGGCCGCAGGAACCATCACCTTCATTTTCCTTTCCATCGGTTCGAGTACGGAACGATTGACAGAACTGAAACCGGGCGATGAGATATACTCCCTTACCGGTCCCCTGGGCAAGTCCTTCGATATGGAAAAATTCGGCACTGTTGCACTTGTAGGCGGCTGTTACGGGATTGGAGGAATATATCCTGCTGCCCGGGCGCTTAAAGAACTCGGAAATAAGGTCGTATGCTACTCGGAAGCCAGGAGCAATTTCCTGCTGTACTGGGATAAAAAACTTGAAGAAACCTCAGATGAGGTAAAATATGCGACTACAGATGCATCAAAAGGTTATAAGGGACATTCACATGATCAGCTGAAAACCGACCTGGAATCAGGTATCCGGTATGACCGGGTCATTGCCGTCGGATGCACCTTTATGATGTACAGGATATCCCAGGTCACCAGGCCTTACAAGCTGAAAACAATTGTCAGCATGAATCCAATAATGATTGATGGTACCGGTATGTGCGGGGCATGCAGGATAGAGGTCGATGGAACAACAAAATTTGCCTGTGTGGATGGCCCGCATTTCGATGGGCACCTGGTGGACTGGAACATCATCCTTGCCCGCAGAAAAGCATATCTGGAAGAAGAAATTGTATCCCTGGAAAGAAAGAACTATGGAGAAGGCCACTCACATTGAAACTATGATGCGATAATAATATGGCGAAGGTAAGTCCCACAAAAATCCCCATGCGGGAACAGCCTGCCGAAGAGCGGGTAAGGAACTACGAGGAGGTACCATTCGGATATTCTCCGAAAGAAGCCATTCTTGAAGGGGAGAGATGCCTGATGTGTAAAAAACCAAAATGCATTGCAGGCTGTCCTGTCGAAATTGATATTCCGGGATTTATTCAGTTTATTGTCGATAATGATTTCAGGGGAGGGATCAGACGGATCAAGGAAAAAAACATACTGCCAGCAGTTTGCGGCCGTGTTTGTCCCCAGGAAGAACAATGCGAGAAAGTATGCATCCTGGGAGTAAAGAAAGAGCCCGTAGCCATAGGCAGGCTGGAAAGGTTTCTTGCCGACTGGGAAAGAGATCAGGGTGAGTCAGAGCTTCCCAAAAAACCAAAACAGACAGGTAAAAAGATTGTTGTTGTGGGCGCGGGACCGGCAGGAATAACTGCCGCTGCCGATCTTGTCCGCCTCGGGCATAAGGTGGATATGTTTGAAGCCCTGCATGAACCGGGAGGCGTACTGGTTTATGGTATCCCGGAATTCAGGCTGCCCAAATCGATTGTCTTCCGGGAGATCAATTTCCTTGAAAGACTGGGCGTGAAGATCTACAAGGACCATGTTATCGGTATGATAAGGAGCATAGCTGAATTGCGCCAGGAATACGATGCCATATTCCTTGGAACCGGAGCGGGACTTCCCTGGTTTCTGCAGGTTCCGGGAGAAAACCTGAACGGAGTATACTCCGCAAATGAATATCTTACAAGGGCCAACCTGATGAAGGCCTACCTGTTTCCTAAATACAAAACCCCCATTGTTAGGGGTAAGTGTGTGGTTACAGTTGGTGGTGGTAATGTGGCCATGGATTGTGCAAGGACAGCTCTCAGGCTGGGCGCTGAGAAATCCATCATCCTCTACCGCCGTTCCCGGCAGGAAATGCCTGCCAGAGATGAAGAAATCCATCATGCCGAAGAAGAAGGGGTGATATTCAAACTCCTGTCCACCCCCGCTGCCTTTCATGGAGATGAAAGGAACTGGCTGAAAGAGGTGGAGGCGATACGCATGAAACTGGGCGAGCCGGATGATTCGGGCCGCAGGAGGCCGGTCCCCATACCGGATGCAAATTACAGAATGCCCATTGATGTTGCTGTCATTGCCATAGGTAACAGTCCCAATCCACTCATCCCGAATACCACACCGGAGATAGAGGTCGGAAAATGGGGAAATATCCAGACGGATCTTGAAACCGGTAAAACCTCCATACCAGGGGTCTTTGCCGGTGGTGACGTCGCAACCGGAGCGGCTACCGTAATCCTTGCTATGGGTGCCGGCAAAATAGCAGCCCGCTCTATCCACGAGTACGTAATGGATACAATTCCTTAAATTGTACAAAAAAATTCCAAAATCATTCATTTTACTTACCCGAATATTTATTATCAAACATGTAAAATTTAGTTACAGCAATTTTATTTATATAAAACTGATAATGTTACTATTACAGTATGAAATCAAGAAAATTACTCAGATGGATCATTCCTGCGATCATCTTGTTGAGCCTTATGCAAGGATGTTCCAGGGGACAAAATCAGGGCAGCGGCTCCGCCAGGAATAATGAAACCGGGATCGCAGACATTGATCTGATCCGCAGCGAAATAGCCTCCGTTCCGACAACAGAAGAAAATGCGGCAAGCAGACACGCTGCCCTAACTCGCTGGTGGAGGTTGCTGTGGAGGCAGGGATACAATCTGAGTTCATTCGATTCCACGGCGAAAATACTTTTGGCAAGCAGGGATTATTCCGGTGAGACTCTGGATGCAATCACCCATGGATACGAATTGCTGGAAGCACTTTATGACAATCCCGTTTATATCAAGGAGATAAAAGGGAAATCCCTGGCTGGTGATGGTTCTTCTCCCGTGAATGCCCGGACTGACTGGCCATTTTATCATGGAATTGACGGTGCCCAGACCGGATACTCACCCGATGCTGGTCCCTCAGAAGGAAAGCTTGCCTGGCGCTTCCCTAAACCTTATAAGGTCAATGCATCTCCGGTAATAAACAATGGCAAAGTCTACCTTTCCAGTCCAGGGATAGACGTGATTGGCTATTGCCTTGATGAGAATAGCGGGAAGATTGAATGGAGGGCAAGGCAGTACGGGACCGAGTTCTACGGGACCCCTAAAGCCAGGGTCAGTCCGGTTGTTACAGATGAGAGGATGATCATCAGGACGGGGTATGGAGATAAAAATATGCACGTACTCGACAAAAAAACCGGAGTGCGGATCATTGGTCCTGAAATCGAGAATTATACGGGTACTGATACTGAGCTAATGGTCTACAAGGTATTCGGCAGTTATTTCAGACTGGATGATGCAAATACCGGAAAGCAGATCCGGATGTATCAAACAGAGCTGGCCCTGGTTGGAGAACCTGTACTGAATAATGGAGCGATCTATGCCAGCTGTGAAGAAGGAATGCTTTATGCATTCAGCACCGAAAGCCCGGATCCTTTGTGGAAGAGTAAACTTGCTGCTACCCTCCGGGGAGTGCCGGGAATAGGTAAAGGCCGTATATATGCAAGCAGCAGTGATGGCAGGCTGTTTGCCCTGGATGCGGAGGACGGGACCGTTCTGTGGACATACCAGGATGAGAAAGTAAAAGGGAATGCCTACAGGTATTATTCCTCACCGACTGAATCAAACGGCAGATTATATATTGGAACGGCGGGTTCCGAACTGCTTTGCATCAATAGCGAAAGCGGTGAACTTCTGTGGAAACACAGCGTTAGCGACTGGATCCGTTCCAGTCCCCTGCTCATACAGGACATCATCTATGTAGCCACACTCGGCGGCGACCTGCTTGCCATAAAGGACAAGGGGAATTCAGCAGAAGTGATTAAAAAGGTACAACTGGGAGAGCATGGTTTTACTGCTGATCTTGCAGGTAGCGAGAACGGGATTCTTGCTGCCGGAAGGGATATGATACTGTATTCAGTTTCTCCGGAAACACTCGAGCTGAACTGGAAACATGGCATCCTTGATGGGGTTTGGATCGAGGGTGAGTTTTTCAGGGCGGGATGGACTTCGGGACTCCAACCCTCTCCTACCATTGTTGATGGTATACT
>DRHS01000258.1 GCA_011053095.1 Bacteroides sp. | reverse complement strand
CTGCTATATTCAGCAACAGACAAGCTTAAGATAAAAATTCTATTCGGAAGAGCATACCTGGCTCCCTCCCCGTACCGGCAATATCAACATTATGGGAGTTTCCGGCCGACAACAGATTCAATTACCGGAGGTATAAATGGTTTAACATCAGATTTTTGGCGATTGCCGGCTGAAGAACTGGAATCCCAGAAGATAAGTACTTATGAGACAGGCATTTCATATATCATTAAAAGTAACCTGATTTTTGCGATCAATGGATATATTAATGATGTTGATGATATCATTTCATCCGAAAGTTATAGTGGCCAGGAATTTAAAGGTATTCCGGTTGCTATCATCGAAAGGCCTGTGAATAAGGGTCGGGCGTATTCATATGGAGGAACGGCAAAGTTGGATTTCAAGAAAAGCTGGAGTACCCTTACCCTTAATTCTTTTCTGGCTTATAGTTATGCCGATGGTGAGATCGACGGGCAGCAAATACCCTATACGGCACAAAATACAATTAAGGCTGCTATAGACCTGAATTTCAAAAGGTTAAGTACATCAACACGTTTTATATACCGATCTGAAAGCTATCACAGAAATATTAAAGACCAGGCAGGGAATCGAATTTCAAGCGATCCTTATGGCATTATCAATCTGTCTGCGAGATACCTGTTTGTAGATCGGGACAGATTCGAAACAGATTTTTTTGTGAAAATAAATAATCTTCTCAATTCCAGGTATTATAATGTGCCAGTTGGAGGAGCAGAATCTATAAAAATGGCTCCCCAGGATCCGATCAGGATACTGCTGGGTTTGCAGTTTTATTTTCTTTGATCATCCGCCTGACGTATCGGGAGAGTAATTGTGAATTCGGTTCCTTTTGATGGTCCACTTTTAACTATGATTGTACCGCCATGCTGCTCAATGATTGTAAAACTAATTGAAAGTCCGAGTCCGGTACCCTTGCCAAGTTCCTTGGTAGTAAAAAATGGTTCAAAAATCCGCTTCTGTACATCCTTGCTCATTCCAAGGCCTGTATCCCTGATAGTTATAGATAAATTCTCTCCGTCTGAACCTGTTTTAATATAGATGTCTCCCTTACCCTCGATAGCTTGTATGGCATTAGAGAGAAGATTCATAAAGACCTGGTTTAATTTTTCTGGCTGACACTCAATATCACTTATTTGTCCGAATTCCTTATGTATTGTTATCCTGTCTTTTGTCTTATTACCAAGCAATATAAGTGTAGATTCAATGCCTTGGTGAATATTATGTGTTACAAAGCTGTCATCTCCCTTGCGTGTGAAGCTGCCAAGGCTTTTAACAATTTCTCTCATCCTGTTTGCACCATCCGATATTCCTTCCATGAGCTTTTGAATCTCGTTGAACAGGAGATCAAAATCCATTTCTGATTTAATGTTTTCTATTCCTTCCAAAACTTTTTTGAGCTGCAGATCTGTGACTAATCCTTCATATTTTTCAAGTATCTCAAAGATGTCTGCCACATCTCGTTTAAGGGGTTCAATATTACCGGTAATGAAATTCAGAGGATTTTTTATTTCATGTGCTACTCCGGCAGTGATTTCGCCCAGAGAGGCCATCTTTTCCGAAAGAATCAGTTGTGTATTGATTTCGTTAATTTTTTCAAGAGTTTTTTCAAGTTCCCTGTTTTTTGAGATGAGTTCATTTTCCATCTTTTTCCTTCCCATGATGTTCTCGAATGAAACACCGACCTGCATGTTGGGCAGGGGAAATGCTTTAACGGAATAGGCAGCCTCAACGACACGATTATCGCCGTAATAGATATTTTCTATTTCGATTGGATTTTGTGTTCGCACTACTTCGGCATATTTCTGTGGAATGCCTTTTTCACGCAGTCCGGGAAAATTTTCATCAAGTGTTTTGCCGATTACTTCGGTAACTGGGACACCCGTTAATTTTTCTGAAGCCGGATTGGCGGCAATCATAGTTAGTGTCCGGTCGTCATCCAGAGATTCAAGCTTGTATATATAGATACCAAGCTGTGTATTATTAACTATGTCCCCTGCCTGTTGAAGAGCCTGTTCTGCGAGAAACTGCTCTGAAGTATCCATAATAATGCCTTCTACTCCTACATGGTTGCATTCTTCATCGTATATAAAGTATGAAGTTGTCTTGCCATGAAACATTGTCCCATCCTTTTTCTTCAGTAGCAAAGGGTAATTAACTACTTTATTCTCCTGATCCAGTTTTTTGAGGAAAACAGTTCTGTCTTCCGGTTTATAGTAGAATGTTTCTGCAATATTTCTACCAATAAAGTCCTCTAATTTACTAAAACCGAACATCGTCACTGCAGAGGGGGAAATTAAGGTGATTCTTCCTTCGTTATCAGCCCTGTACAGGACTTCTACCATGTTTTCGAAGATATTCCGGTATACCTTCCTGTCCTTCTTTATGGCCTCAAAAGGTTTGATCTTTTTCATCTTACCAGATTGTTTCCGTGAAAAATCTATGATTAGTGAAAATAGTCTAAAATTTTAATGTCATCGCAAAGCCTGTGTATTGTCCTGTTACGGGTATTAATGTCAGGTTGTTATCCCTGTGTTTATGGAAGTGGGGCACAAGTATCCCGGTGGCAGCACCAACAGCAATGCCCGCGAGCACGTCTGTAGGAAAGTGTTTCATGCCCTTATATCTGTAATAACCTGTAAACGCAGGTGGAATTATGGCCAGGCCATAGAATATAAACTTCTTGTTACCCAATTCGGGATGATAGTCACAATAAACCTTGGCTGTGAAAAAACTGGCTGTAGCAGAGGTAGAAGCATGTCCACTGTAAAAGGAATTTCTGTTTCGGAGGAATGTTTTTTCACCATATATAACATCGGGATTATATACCAGTGGTCTGATCCTATCGATATGGATGGCCGCACCCCATGCCCAGATGGTTCCAGCCATGCCTTCTGCCTGGAGATAAAGTAAAAGGACTGGTGCCCAGTCATTGCGTATTTCTTTGTCAAGCAAAAGTAAAACAGGCAGTAAAAGGCTGCCACTCAATCCAATATTAGACATATCCCAGGCCTCGTACATTTTTGAAGCATCCTGCTTGGTAGCAGAACGGTCGAAGGCATTGATGTCATTGGCATCAAGCTGGCTGATCTCAGTTGAATCCAGCAGGGGCTTCTTGTCTGCCATCCTCAATCCCCATTCGCTCATCCCAAAAGCTGCGAGGGTAATGACACCATCGACCAGGGGGTCCACATTGTAAACCTCACTTTCAAATAACTGTCCTTTAGTATTGGAGAAAGACAATAACAGAATAAGCAGGAATAGTGAAATATATTTCATAAATATGATAGTGGGATTTCTATATGCAAACTAAGTAATTTATCTTATAAATCAATTTTTTGGCCGAATGCACTAGAACAAAAATTTGAATCTGAATGTAAACAGTCTGGCCGGTTCGTCCTTTGAACCCTCATAGGTAGCTGAAAGTACTGCCAGCCTGAAAGGAGATGCCCAGACTCCCCCTCCATAACCATGATGCCAGAGATTTGAATTTTCATTCTCAAACCATACACGGGCAAAATCATTGAAACCGATGATCCCAAACTCTCCGGTTGCGAAATAAGTTGCAAAATTAAATAACCTGAATCTCAGTTCTGTATTCTGGTAAACACTTGCATCACCCGCATAGCGGTCCGATCTGTGTCCCCTGAGATTGCTGCTGCCACCTATACTTGCGGCCTGGTAGAACTGGTAATTTCCTACATTAATTGCACCACCAAGCCTGAAAGCAAGCACAGCCCTGTAGGGTTTGCGAAAACTCAGGAAGTACCTGAAATCCGATGCAAGCTGGTTATAGGTTTTTGCGGATTCAGACAGGCTGTAATTGAACAGGGTATAGGTATTCCAGTAAACTCCCCGGGAAGGGAGTACTTTGTCATTCCTCGAATCTACTTCATATCTCAGACTGACACCGGCAAACTTTTGCCGCTCAAAGATTTCCAGGTCCAGTCCATTGGCGGGAATGTCTGAGATATATCTGTCCTGCGTGTTCTCAACATCGAACTGCTGGTAAAACAGTCCTCCGCCAAACGTGCTATTTCTGATTGTTCTTGTCAGCTCCGGGAACACATGCAACTGGCCTATGCGTACCCTGTTATAGTCTTTATCTTCCGTGGTTTTCTGGGTTTCATTCCCCAGCCCGAAATAATTATAAGCAAAACGGGGATCCCGAATGATAAAATGAAAATTAAGGTCAAACCTGCCCAGCACCGAGGTATATTTCCCATCATAGTTAAGTTCCAGGGCATTGGTTGCAGAGGCCCACCTTGCCCCAAGGGCATGGGTGCTTGCATTTGGAGATTTCTGGAAACCATAGGTTGTTAAGATAAAACCTGCTCCCAGGACCAATGCCTCATCGGCATTAAATCCGAAATATGCCAGTGGAATTAACTTATTGTAGTTGAATGCATTATATGTGTAAGAATTCTTTTCAGGGAGTTTGGATGTTCGGTTCCAGGCCTCTGAACCGAATTCAATATCATTCTTCTTCTTGGTATCGTACACAATGGTCTTCTTCCTCATGCCACTGACCTTTGACTTGTCCTTGATATCATCTTTACCCTTACCCCCTATGATCCGAACCTTCATGCCCTTGTTCACCTTCCCTTCAATGTCAAATTCATCCTTCCCACCAAGGCCATAAAGCCTTATCTCACGGGTCTCATCGTGATTGAATTTTCGATCATAGATCTTGTCTTTTTTCTTTCCCTCACTGTTGAGAGACCACATTTTTACCCGGGTTTCATTGTTGTTAAGGCGCTCTACAAGGAACTGCTCACGTTTGTCACTACCCACGATATCCACCTTTTTGGAGATGATCAAATAATGTTCTTCTGCAAATTCCGGCATCTGTTCCCGCCTGGCCTTGAGCTTACTGATTGTTTCAGCTCCTTTTACTTCCGCAATCTGTGGGGGCATGTCATATATAGCATTGGTGAGAATATCATCTGTAAGGGATGCCTGCATTTTTTCGGCGGCTTTGATCCAGTCTTCTTTTGTCAGTTCACTCAGGAATCTCCTGTCGAGCCACTTTCCCTGGGAAACGAGTCCCCCCATATCATCGATCTCATAATCAAATCCCTGGTTAATCCTCAGGGCAAACTTTCTGCTTGAAATCCATGGAAAAAATCCTTCATTAAGGAAAAAGGTCTGGTCCCGGTCTCTCGGCACAGCCCTGTAGATGGTTTGCTTGTCCTTCCCGTCAAACTTGGCCCAGCTCCACTGGTCCTCATGTCTGTCCCAGTCCCCTATAAACACATCAAAAAGCCTGCATTTAAGAAAATGTTCCTCGTCCATCCGGTTATCATGATCATCAAGGAGATCGTCAAACATATCAGGTGTACTGATAATTTCCTTGGAGCGGCCAAAGCTTTCCACATCTTCCCGGTTTCCACGGTTTCTTTCTTCAAAAAGATACATACCTTCCCATACATCGTCCTTGTAGGCACCAAGTCTGGGATCCTTGGTCAGGTAAACAACCTTTGGATTGGCATGATAGATCTCTGCAGCATCTGCAAGTCTTGGCACAGAGAGTGCGGCCCAGGGAAGGTATGATGACATCTGGTCCTGTGCAAGGTCAATTGCCAGTTTCATTTTTACGACTTCTGGAATAACCTTGGAAGGATCTTTTTCAATTGATCTCAAAACCCATTGTTTTTCCTCCTTATTCTCAAGCCTGAGTGATTTGGTTTGTCCACCTCCACCCTTCTTTACAATTTCAAGTCCCCCTTTCTCCTTATTGAAATCGAAAACAGGCACCTCCACAGGTATCATCCATTCATCCCTGTAATTATCACCAAAAAACACCCTTTTTAATTTACTGGCCTGGTATTTTTCTCCGTTTGGATTGGTTGTAATGGTACTATCGGAGTAGTCAATTTCGCTCAGGTATTTTTCAATCCGTTCCTTTTCATACAAGGGTTTGTTATAAAGTTTTGACCTGAAAGCAAGGTCTTCGGATGTGGTATACATTTCAAGCCAGGTATCTCCGTTATCATAAAACGCCAGCCTGGCAAATCCTTTCTGCATCTGTGCGTAATCGGTTTTTTTGTTTTGGGCAGCATAGGTTGAGATACCGGCAGCTCCGCTGATTATGTGATGAAGTTCTCCCTTTTTGGTGTATTGCAGATTATGTTCGTGTCCTGCTGCATAAATGATATCAGAGTGTCCTTCAAAGGTTTCCAGCAGGGCCTCTTTAAGTAATTTATAATGGGGATTGGCCAGGTCCTGTCCCATTCCCAGGTATTTTCTGAAACCAGTATAAAGAAAACCGGGGAGTGGGATCCAGAGAGCAGGGTGTGATTCCACAAGGGGAAACAGTATGCTTGAGCCCGGGAAATGTCCACCATGGTTTCCTACACTGTAAAGTGGATGGTGGGCGGCAAATATGATTTTTTTATCCCTGTTCCGGCTAACTGCATCTTCTATTTGCACGAAAATATCTGCTTCGTCAACAATTCCGGAATAACTTTTTTCAAATTCATGGAACCACCATTGTGAGTCGAAGATTATAAGCACAATATCATTGGTCAGGTGAATTTCCACAGGTCCGGGCCTTCCTTTTTTAGGTAGGAATACATCCTTTTTACCCAGGTTTTTCTCAATGTATTTTCTCTGGTTTTTTACATTTTCAAATCCGTCCCTACCACCTCTGGCCCAGTCGTGGTTACCGGGAATAAAAAATACTTCTCCCTTGAAATTTTCAAGAATTTCCATATGCGCATCAAGGCTCTTAGTGGCTACATCCCACTGTCTGTGTGTAGAGTCTGGCAATCCACTTGGCTGGGCGTTGTCACCAAGAAATACAACCGTACTATTTTCTCCTGCATTGCTTAAATGGGAGGACATCATTTTCATCAGCACCTCATCCTCATATGCTTTCCTTGAATCACCGATCAGGTATACCTCATATATCAGCTTAGAGGAGGTTTCCGGTGCTGAATTCTGCCAGTTACTGACCGACTCATTATAGAATGGTTCCTGTGTGGCGCAGGATGCAAGTAAAAGAACAATACAAAGACTGATTAGTTTACCTGTCTTATTCATTTTGTGAGAGATTAAATTTTAAAATATAACCCTTTCCTCCCTGTCCCTCACTAGAAATAAACAGATCCCCTGAAGGAGAAAAACAAATCCCCTCAGGCTGCCGGAAAAGCTTGTCATCCAGACCATGGATGTCCAGTATTTGCCCTCTCCTGTCCATTACAATAAGAAGCTTTCCAATGCTTGATATTATATATATATCTCCAAAAAGAGGATGTATTGACAGTCCCGATGGTTTAAAACTTGTCTCGCTGTCAACTATCCTGAGTCTTTTTGCGAGTTTCGCAGAAAATTTGCTGAAAGTGCCCTGGTCTCTGTAATTTTTCAGGTTATTCAGATCAATCAGAAAAAGCGGTGTTGTGACCAGTTCTTTCGACTCGAGATCAAATCGGTATATTGCCCTGTTTCCTTTGTAAGGATTGTCTTTCTCTATGGATGGAGACTCTTTGCAGGAAATCAATAATGAATTAGATAAAGGGTCATAAGCTATTCCTTCTGTGTCATTTTTTTTCGAAAGCGGAGTCTTATATTTTTTTACTTTTTTCTTTTTCCCGGTAAATCCTTTTACACGAAAAATACTTCCATCATTCCTCAGGACATAGGCGGTTTCGTCTTTAATTGCGATATCCTCGTAATCACCGTCTTTGCCAAATTTGAACTTTGAAACATCCAGCTCTTCCTTACGTTGCAGGACATAAATTATGGCCTGTTCATCCTCGACACAGACAAATTTGTCTTTTTTGTAATAGGAAAGTCCGGATATCTCCTCAAGATACCCCGGAAGCTTTAATTTTGCATCGGGTTTATCCAGGTTGTAGGGAAATGAATAATCCCCGGCAACGAATGACGATTGAGCATAATTACCAGGATTTGAAGAAGAATCGCAAAATGAAATAAGCATAGCGGAAAGGATCAGAATTAAAAGCCTCTTAAAAAGGACAAAAACGGTTCTATAAAAATTCTTTATTTTTATACGTAATGACATACAAATTTTCTTCAGGATCTATTCTTATGTGGCGGGGTAAACAGCTAACTAAATTAGGAAAAAATTGGATTAATACATAATCCAGGAAAGCGTCAATCAATGGAAAAAATTAACAATCAGGAAGTCGAAACATATATTGAGGATCTTTTTAAAGAGAAGATCCCTGAAAATCTGAGCTATCATAATCTTGAACATACACGTTATGTGGTAGAGCAATCCATACTCATCGGAAATGAATCAAATCTATCCGCGGAGGATTTGGAAATAGTAGTTACCGCCGCCTGGTTTCATGACAGTGGATTTGCAGTATCTACAGAAGAGCATGAGAAGGAGGGCCAGAAGATTGCCAGTGAATTCCTGTTGTCAAAAAATGTGGATGACATTACATTAAAAAGAGTACTGGATTGCATTCAGGCAACGAAAATGCCCCAGGACCCGGGAGATGATATGGCCGCAAGAGTATTGTGTGATGCAGATATGTCTTATCTGTCAAAGGACTTCTACCTTGAGAGGACAACCTTGCTGAGGGCGGAATGGAACAATATTTCAGACACAAAAATGAGCAAACGGGTCTATTGGGAAGAAACCGTTGAACTTTTCAGAACACACAGGTATTTTACTGAATATGGAAAAAAAATGTTCAGTCCGGGAAAAGAAAAGAACCTGCAACTGATTCTGGGTAAACTATCTGCAGATCCGGATAAGAAAAATAAAAAGTTGAAAAAGCTTAAATCAGAAAACAGGAAACTTGCAGGGAAACTGGATAAGGAAAAGTTACCCGGAAGGGGTGTTGAATCTATGTTCCGGCTTACTGCACGAAACCAGATCAATCTGAGTTCAATTGCAGATAACAAAGCAAACATTCTGATCTCTGTTAATTCCATTGTACTTACCGTGCTTGTTTCTATGGGCGTTGGAAAGATCTCCGATTACCCTGAAATCACATTACCGACCATCGTGTTTGCCGCCACCTGCCTGGTCACAATTATTTTCGCAATTCTATCCACACGTCCAAAAATATCTTCCGGGAAATTCACCAAAGATGATATCCACCAGAAGAAAGTGAATCTTCTGTTTTTCGGTAATTTCTATAATATGAAGGCTGATGAATATGACTGGGCTGTCAAGGAAATGATAAAAGACAGCAACTACCTTTATTCCAGCATGATAAGGGATCAGTACAGTCTTGGCAGGGTTATCGGTAAAAAATACCGGCTTCTTCGGATAGCTTATACTGTATTTATGATAGGGATTATCCTTTCAAGTATTTTATTTGCAGTATTTTTGCTTGCTATACCTGCATGAGTTTTTCCCGGTTCTTATACAGATACCATTGTCCCCACAAACCATAAGCAGCAATAACAGAAAGTATTACCGAATATGAGGTAAAATCAGTAAAGGTAAACCCGGCAGCGCCCCTGGCGAAATATAGTATCTCCCAGACCAAATCCCTTATTAAGTGCAATACCTACTTCGGTAATTTCAGAGGCAGATTCCTGCAAACCAATCGATTCTGCAAAATCATATGGATATCCTACTCGTATCTCAGGGAATCCACAGGTTTAAGTGTTGAGGCGCGAATGGACTGATAGCTTACAGCGAGAACGGCAATACCTTCCGTAATAATGATGGCTGCCAGGAATATCCACCAGGACAGATTCGTCTGGTATGAAAAGTCCCGTAGCCAGTATGACATTCCAAGGTAGGCCAGGGGACAGGCGATGATAACTGAAATAAGGACCCATTTAGAAAATTCAATAAGTAATTGACTGAGAATGCCGGAAGCAGTAGCTCCATAAACCTTGCGAATCCCTATTTCATGGGTCTTCTGTTCTACAGTAAATGTAGAGAGACCAAATAATCCCAGCGAAGCAATAATCACTGCCAGTATGGCCAATATCCAGTATATTGTACCCATCTTTTCCTCATTCCCGTATTGTTTATCGAACTCATCTGCCAGGAAGGAATACTCGAAGGTAAACAGGTCATCAAACTTCTTCCATTCCTTTTTAATTTCTGTGATTGTTCTTGAATTCCAATCCGGTGAGAGGCGGACAAGAAGATAACTGTAGTCCTGGGGCTTTACCATCAAGATGAGGGGAGCGATATTTTCATGGAGAGATTTAAAATGATAATCCTCCACAATTCCGATAACCTCACCCCTGTACAGGCCATCATCGTCATACCAATCCACCATCTTTCCGATAGGTGAAGTCATCCCCAGCTCCCTGGCTGCTGTTTCATTGATTATGAACCTGCTTGTCGAATCCAGGCTCAATTCCCTCGAAAATTTTCTTCCTTCAATTATATTAAGTCCCAGTGTTTCAATGCAATCATAATCTATACTTACCTCCGATGTCTGTACAGTCTCTGAATTTTCCTGAAAACTCAGGCCATTATTATTGAACCTTCCACCGGGAATATTTGAAACTGCTGAAACGTTTTCCACCCCCGGATACTGCAATAGCGATTCTTTTATTTGCTCGATTTGGGAACGTATCATGTCATCCTTCACAGGAATCACCATAATGTTTTCCACATCGAATCCGAGATCCTTGTTATTCATAAACTTTAACTGGCTGAAGATGGTAATGGTTCCTATGATCAAAAATATGGATACGGTAAACTGGAATATTACAAGTACAATTCGTACAGTTGCTATGGATGCCCTTGAGGTGTATTTTCCTCTGAGGATGCTCATGGGACTGAAGGAGGAGAGATAGAAGGCAGGATAACTACCGGCAATCAATCCCACGAGAGCTGCCAGTAATAACAATGCAACGATAAATAAACCAATCTCCGAATAATAGAAAGAATAATCCTTACCCGTTAAATTACTGAATGAATCAATAAGTAATTCAACCAGCAGTCCCGCGAGTATAGCAGCAATAAATGTCTGAAAAAGAGATTCCAGGAGGAACTGCCGGATCAGCATTGAGCGTGAAGTACCTGCAGTTTTGCGAACCGCTACTTCTGCAGCCCTTCGGCTGAACCGGGCAGTAGCCAGGTTCATGTAATTGATGCAGGCAACGATCAATACCAGGAGTGAGGTTACCAGCAAAATATATACATAGGATAAATTACCATTCGACTCAAGCTCCCAGCGGATGTGAGATTTAAGATGGATATCACGGATCGGCGTAAGCTGGAACCATATATCTCCGTCCATAAGAGCTTGCTCGAATTCTTCTCCATAGTCAATGAACGGTATAATCCATTCAGGTAGTTTAGCCCGCAGTGCCTGGATGCTTGCCTCCGGGGTTGTTACAACATAGTTATAATGGCCAGGATCAGCCCATGTAAACCATTCGCTGAAGCTTACCTGCTTCAGGAACGCATAGGAGATCAGAAAATCAAAATGGAAATGAAGGTTAGAAGGAAGGTTTTCAAGCACCCCGGTCACCATAAAATCCATTTCATCATTTATGGTCAGCATCTTACCAATGGAATTTGACTTGCCGAAATACTTTTCACTCATTTCCCTGGTGAGAATGATTGCATGTGGCGCCAGGAAAGCAGTAATTGGGTCTCCCATTATAAATTCGAATGAGAAGACATCGAAGAAATTAGTATCCGCTCCGAATATATTCTTTTCATCAAACCGGATTTCCTCGTATTCGACTGCAAAAGTCGGCCTGGACATATTTGGACCAAAAATAGGAGAGAAGCTGGTAGCCATTTCAATCTCAGGAAAGTCCCTTACCAGGGCCTGGGCCATGGGATAGGGTGTTCTGGTTTGAGGAGTCTGGGAATATAGATCAATCCGGTGTATGCGATCGGCATTGTCGAAGTAACTGTCATAACTTATCTCATCCAATACCCAGAAAGAGATAAGAATGCTTGCCAGTATACCGACCGTGAGTCCCAGTACATTAATGAGAGTATACGTTTTCTGTCTCAGGGCATTTCTCAGGGCAATACGAAGAAAACTGATGAACATAGGATTTTTTAATAGTCACAACAATTTATAACTTATTTCGCAAATGACTTATAAGCTCTCTGTATATTGTAATTTCAGGTTTGTTATATTTGTTTATGAATTCATCATTGACTCGAGATGCACATTCATAAGGAATTTCAAAATGGGGAAACAGCCGGTGAAGGCAGCATTGCTGTTCTTCCGTTCAGAAATATGAGTTCTGATAAGGAGAATGAATTCTTCAGCGATGGGATTACAGAAGAAATAATAAATGCATTGACACAAGTTCATGGACTGAGTGTGATTGCCCGTTCTTCAGCTTTTACTTTTAAAGGAAAGAATCTTGATCCAAGAGAAGTTGGTGCCCAACTCAGCGTTGCCTACATTCTTGAAGGAAGTGTCAGAAAAGCAGGGAATACAGTAAGAGTGACTGCCCAACTTATTAAAACCTCCGACGGATTCCATGTTTTTTCTGAGGTTTATGACCGGGAGCTTCAGGATATTTTTAAAGTACAGGATGATATTTCAAATAAAATAGTACAGAAGTTTACAGATAATTTTGGGATTCAGTCCACAAATAAGAAATTAGTCACAACCTCAACTGAAAATATTGAGGCTTATGAGTTATATCTGAAAGGTCGTTATAATCTTAGCAAAGGGTCACTTGAGGCTACAAATGCTGCTATTCAATACTTTGAAGCTGCTTTACAAAATGACAAAAATTTCGTGTTGCCGTTTACGGGACTGGCGGCCTGTTACACCTTTCTGGGTGGATCAGGTTTAATGCGTGTTTCCCAGGCCTTTACAATTTCGAAAGAATACGCCCAGAAAGCGAATTTGTTGGACGATACCATCGCCGAAACTCATCTGGCTCTTGCAAATAGTTCTTTCTGGTGCGATTGGGATTTTGAGAATTGTGGCATCTCCATTAAACGGGCAATTCAGCTAAGTCCCGGAACATCCGCAATACATGGATTTAATTCCTTGTATTTAATGGCAACAGGGAAGCTGGACGAGGCATTGATAGAAGCAAATCTGGCTACAAAACTTGATCCGCTTTCCTTAAAAGGGAAATTTCATCTGGGTGAATTATACTTCCGTTCTGAAAGATTGATTGAGGCAATTGAAATATTTGATGAAATCCTGGTCGAGAATTCATTTTTTAAGCAGGCAAGCATTTTCAAAGCCTGGAGCCATTTGTTTTTAGGAGATCCGGGATTGGCTGCGAATATATTCAGGCAGATACCGGTTACAAACGATAAATCCATCTCATTTTATGGTGGACTTGCAATAGCATATTCCAAACTAAATCAAATTGAAAAGGTCTTGGAGTGCATGCAAAACTTTAAAACAGAGATTGCCGGTGGAAATTTACACTGGCTCAATTATAATTACACGCTCATATACCGTGCCCTTGGAGAAACCGAAAAGATGTTCGAATTTCTTGAAAAGAGCATGGAAGAGAAAAATACTCCTTTGCTGTTTATCAATGTGGATCCTGTATGGAACGAATTCAAAACGGATCCGGGATTTATTGAATTGATAAGAAAATCTTTCACTTCAGAAAAGAAGGATCGAATAATAGTTCTAAAAACAGATACCAAGGAAGAACTTGAAATTAATCTGAACAGCCTGCTATATATTGAAGCCCAGGAAAATTACTCAAGAGTAGTGTGGATGGATGAGGATGGATTGGTTGAAAAACTATTGCGTGTTACTCTTAAGAAAATTGAAGACCAGATTGTTGATGATAATATTATTAGATGCCATCGCTCATTTATAATTAACTCGGGCGCTGAGTATAAAATTTCAGGCAATTCAAATGGATATCGATTGAAATCCGAATTATTCCAATATGCCATTCCAATTTCAAGGAGCCTGGGAAAAGAGATCGTAAAAAAGCTCAGAGAATCCAGATAATACACCATTTACCCCATAATTCCCCATTCACCCCATTTTTCTAACCATCTGTTACAATACCTATTCGATACGTAACGGATTACCAACCTGTATTCTTCGCTGGCGTACATTCGGTCAAAATTAAAGACTAATAATGCTAATAAACAATTCTAATATCATGAAATCAAGAAACATTTTTTTCGCGATGGCTATTATTTTTGGAATGACCGCCAATGTTCATGCGACTGACCTGACCCAGACCTTGCGTGGGACTGTTATTGATCAGGATACCAGAGAGACTCTGCTTGGGGCAAATGTTATTTTACTGGGGACCGGTTCCCATGAAGGTACAGTAACGGGTTTGGACGGGGACTTTAGATTGGAAGGGATTCCTGTCGGAAGAATCGGTATCAAAGTATCCTACGTAGGATATGAAGAGAAGTATATATCCAATATTGTATTGAGTTCGGGGAAAGAAACTGTCCTGAACATAGAACTTACGGAATCTGTTACTAAGTTGGATGAAGTAGAGGTTCTCTACAAGAAGAAAAAATCAGAATCAGGTAATGATATGGCAGTCATTAGTGCAAAATCTTTTACTGTTGAAGAGACCAAAAGATATGCAGGTTCAATAAATGATCCTGCCAGAATGGTTTCCAGTTATGCCGGTGTAACAGGTGATGCCCAGGGGAACAATGATATTGTAGTAAGGGGTAACTCTCCCAAAGGGATATCCTGGAGGCTTGAAGGAGTAGAAATTCCCAATCCCAATCACTTTGCGGATGAAGGTGCAACCGGAGGACCTATAAATGCATTAAACAGTAAGATGCTCACAAATTCAGATTTTTATTCCGGAGCCTTTGCGCCGGAATATGGAAATGCATACTCTGGTGTATTTGATATGAGGTTAAGGAATGGGAACAATGAAAAAAGGGAATATTCATTTTCTGCGGGAATACTCGGTACCGATTTCACAGCCGAAGGACCATTTAAAAAAGGAAATTCCTCCTCCTACCTCATTAATTACCGGTATTCAACATTATCAATACTTGATGAGTTAGGTGT
>DRHS01000257.1 GCA_011053095.1 Bacteroides sp. | reverse complement strand
TTTAGTAACGTTAACAATCAACAAATCAGAGATATAACAATGAAGTTAAACAGCAGACCACGGAAAAATCTAAACTTTAATTCACCAGGATGCATTTTTTTAAATAGTTTTGATTCTAAAGTTGCACTTGCTTCTTGAATTTCCGTTTATCACCGGGATTTTGATTAAACAGCAGGTTTTCCTTTTTTAAATATTTTGCCAGGTTATTTGCCTCCGAGGCTTTTTGTATTGTATCTCCCCTTGCATTGGTGACATATTCTTCAGATCCCAGTTTCACCTCTGTATTATTTACCTTACCAAAAATACCCCTGCCGGACACTTCAGTGAAGTGATCCGGACTTTGATAATTCGCTTCGCTGAAATAGTTCACAATGGCAATACTCAAGGGATGGGTAGATTGTTTCGCGAGGGAATAAATAGCATCCCTTTCATCTTGAGAAAACTCTTTGCCTGTAAATACTATTTTGTTTTCATTAGGCTTGGTGAGTGTTCCGGTTTTGTCAAAGACAATGGTATCAACATGAGATAATCGCTCTATTACGTCCGCATTTTTTATATAGAGTCCGGCTTTCCCAAAAATACGCATGGTACTTCCAAAAGTAAATGGGATTGAAAGGGCCAGGGCACATGGACATGCAATAATTAATACAGCAGTGAATACAAAAATTGCAGTATGAACTTCCCCTCTTATCATCCAGAAAGTGAATCCTGAAACAGCAATGGCAATAATAATCAGGGTAAAATATTTACTGATTTTGTCAGAAAGTGATTTCAGCGAATCGGATGGTTTCTCATAGGTTCTGTCCTGGTTCCAAAGTTTTGTGAGATGGCTTTGACTTACACGTTTTTTGACCCGAATTTTAATAATCTCACCCATTTGCCTTCCACCGGCATATATTAAATTTCCTTCAGCCTTCAAAACAGGGGTTGATTCTCCAGTCACAAAACTATAGTCAATTCTACCTTTCCCATCAATTATAATCAGTACGTCCTCTACATCTATGTTTTCCAGTAAGACAGATTCTTCAATTTGTTTGTTGATTTTAGTTACAGCTATTGGGAAATAGGATTTGTAGTTTCTGTCAAATGAAAGTGCCTCATAGGTTTTTCCCTGGTACCACTTCCCGATAAGGAGAAAGAAAACCAATCCAGACAGACTATCACAATAACCTTGTCCCCCAGCAAACAGGATTTCATAACTACTCACAAGGAAAAGCACCAGAATACCAATCGCTATGGGCAGATCAATACTTACATTCTTTTTCCGGATGTTCTTGTAGGTCGAAATGAAATAGTCATTGCCACTATAAAATACAACCGGAATTACCAGAATCCAGCTCAATAGACTTAATAGTGATTGCAACTGATCTTCAAGAGGTTTTCCGTTAAAATATGCAGGCAAACTATAGGTCATTACATTGATAAAAACAAATCCTGCAACTCCAATCTTATACAGCAGCTTCTTATATGAATGACCTTTATCCTCTTTTTCTGAAAGATTAACTGAAAGGTCGGGGATATAATGAATTGATGAAAGCAATTCAACAACTTGTCGTAGACTGATTTGCTTTTCATCGAATGTCAGGTCAACCTCTTTTTTTGTAAAATTTACATATGAGTACTTTATTGCCTTATTGATTCTGTGGAGATTTTCAAGCAGCCAGATGCAGGAGGAACAATGGATTACAGGAATGTAGAACTTGACTTTCGAAATCCCTCCCTCTGAGAAAGAGATAAATTTTTCTTTTATATCATCCTTATCAAGAAAAGCATATTTGTTTCCAAACTCGGCGGACTCAAAAATGGGATTCCCAGACTTAATCCCCGCATGATGAAAAACACTCCAACAATAACAAAGAGGAAAGGCAATAGTTTGTTTATTTTTCTTCGGGCGGCTGCGCTCAAAATATTACCTGCAATGGCGATGGCCAGCATCATTGGAATAGTGCCCAATCCAAACATCAGCATATAAAGTGTTCCAAGGACTGCAAACATTCTGGCAATTGAAGATTTTAGTTTCCCGACCAATGATGTCCAGCTTTTATCAAGACGGTATTGATTTTTAAACAGTGAGGGAAAGAAAACGGAGAGAATCATAATGGCTCCCATAATAATAGAAACTTTCTGTTGAAACCCGATCATTTTTACTCCCTGTCCCAGAAGACCGAAAACGGCCCCCATTACTCCATAGGTCAAGGTTCTTCCCAGGTTATATAAAACTCCTGCGTAGATTTTTTGTGGCAAACGATTGCCGTGCAGACGAAGGGCGATTGCGATGGGCCCGCACATGCCTGCACAATGGAAGCTTCCCATCAATCCAAGTAACAAGGCTGAAATAGAATTTGTAATTCAAACTAACTGACAAATATGCCAGGGCTCATTAAGAGAAGATCGAAAGCACCGGGAACTCCCCCCGGTTCCGAAGGAGATACCTAATCGCAGTCTTCAGATAATGATTTAACATAGTTGGCGAAGTAGTCCCGCAAATAAAGATACACAGTCCGAATAAGATAAGTATTAAGCCTGAAATGTTTTTTAATACATCAGGCTTTTAGAATTGTTCCTTTCCAAAGGTACTATCTGACTTTTTCCCGGATTTTCCGTTCATATTAAAGGAATATGTAATAGCCAGTTCTGCGATGGGGCCATAGCGTACGTACTCTGTTTCCTGGTAAAAGATCTGGATGCCCTCGCTGTCGTATGCCCGGGTATTGAGTCCGGTTACATTCGAATTCAGAAAATCGAGGACTTTGAGTGAGAAATCCCACCCCTTTAACTTTGCCGGTGTATAATTCAGAGCTGTATTGGCCATGTAAAACATCTCGTTTTTTCCCTGGGCAGTAACGGTTGCCGACCGCATGTCAAAATCAATGGTCCATTTAAGAGACTTTGCAAGCCTTGTGTTGAGATTGCCTTTCAGGCTCCAGTTCGTGCTGCTGTTGTCTTCCTGGAAGCCGAAAATATCGGCCCCTATGCGATAGTTGTAAAGGGATCCTCCCAGGAAAAATTTGGTTTTGGAACCAAGCTCCAGGTTTGCATTCAGTTCTGCGCCCAGCGCTGTTGTATTACCGGAATTTGTATAACTACGGATCAGAACATTTTCTTCTTCGTAAACGGTGTTCACGCGGAAAATGGCATTGTCGGTTCCCCGGTAAAAACCGGTAAGGTTTATGCCCTGCTTCCCGATCTTTTGATCGTATGAGAGCTCAAGGTTTGTCAGGTATTCCGGTTTCAGGGTGGGATCTCCTACTACGTATACTTCATAATGCCTGCGGTAGAGGAAAGGGGCCATATTTTTTGTAGGGGGACGGTTGATCCGTTTGCTGGCAGCCAGGGTAAGCTCATTTTTATCAGAGAGCTCATAGTTGAGATGAAGGGTGGGAAACCAATCCAGTTGTTTTACTTCGTAGCGGGACTCAGTCTCCCTCTCAAAAATATTGAAGTAATCCGGGTTTTCTATATCCAGCACCTGGTCTGTGTATTCCAGTCGGAGTCCAACCATAAAATTAAACTTATCAAATCCTCCGGAGTAGTCCACATATCCCGCATAAATGCCCCGGGTGAGATCAATGGCATTTTCAAGCTCGGTATAGGATCCCCATACACCGGATCCTACATCCAGGGTATCGTAGGTGAAGCCCCCTGCCTGTTTCAAATACTGGGGCTGAAAACCAAGACCCAGGAGATGTCCGTTATCAAGTTCTTTTTCATATTCTACAGAGAGGCGGATACCGTCAAGCGGGGTATCATCCGCCTGCCGGAAATGTTCTTCAAGGCTTCCAATGGTTCCGGTGGCCGGATCAAAATCAAAATTCTGGTTGTCCAGTTTCCTGCTTAATCCTGAGTGCTCATACAGCACAGACAGGATCAGTTCCGATGTCTCATCAAATCTCTTTGAATAATCAAGGTTGGCAACATGGAATCTCCCGTACCTGTTGTCTGTATTGGGATTGTAGATCCAGTCCTCATCCACCGGCACTCCAGGTATGGGATTTTTATCAATATCACCGTAATAATTATTGTAAACATAAAACGCAGAGCGCCCCTCCTTTCGATATCCGTAATAGTAGGACCCGGAGAACGATGAGGCTTCATCAGTATCGTATTCGAATCCGGCACTGGCAGAAAAATTCTGAAACCACTCCGGCCTTTCTCCGCTGGCTACCATATGGTAATAGGATCCGTCGGACTGAAGCAACCTGGCATCGCCCGACCGCTTACCGTTTATATTGCGGTTATTATAATACAATCCCCCGTTCAAAGAAAACTTATCCTTGATATAAAGAAGATTTAATCCCGAACCAATCCTGTTGTCATTCATTTCATATCCGCTGAGAGGATCCGTAAAATTTCCCCAGGGTGCTCCCCCAATAAGACCACTTGCAGAAACGGACAAACCTTCAGCTCCTTTTCTTCGTGTATTTATATTTATAATACCCCCTTTTCCCTGAGCATCATACCTGGCAGTTGGAATTGTAATAACATCTATACTTTCAATGGCATCGCCGGGGATCTGGGCAAGCAGGGCGGAGGGATCCATTAGTGTTGGCTTCCCGTTAAGGTAGACCATAAAATCTGAGGTTCCCCGCACCGACACAATGCCATCTGGTCCGACGCTAATCGATGGCAGCTTATTCAATACATCCACTGCTGTGCCACCCTTTGCAGTTTCAAAATCATCTGTTCGATAAGTTTTGCGGTCAATATTGGATTTTACCGTCTTTGACATAGCAGAGATTTCCACTTCTTCCAATGCAAAAGAAGATGTACCAAGGTTTACTTGTCCAATATTTATATCTGGCGATTGACGGCTGAGGACTATTCCCCGGATAGTATCTGATTGAAAACCAATGAACGAGATTACCAGGCCATAGGTCTCATAAGAGAGTCCATCGATCAGAAAATCACCATTATCCTGGCTGACGGATCCTTTTACCGGCGAGTCCCATTCCCCGGAAAAAACTGCAACAGATGCAAAAGGTACCGACTCCCCGGTTTCAGTGTCAGCAATTTTTCCAGTTATTGATCCCGTCTGGGCAAAGCCGGAAAGCTGGATTAAAAGGAATATTGTTGTTAGGAATATTTGGTTCGGGGATAATCTCATAGTGGCACAAAAGTAGAAAATGACACACGCGAGTGGGCTAAACCGGGCCCTATTATCAAATAATTAACATTTGCAGTTTAGAAATAGAATCTTGAGGTCAGGGCGATAGAGAAAGCAGTGGGAGGTTTATCCTGGTTGAAAAGAGGGATTTTCATGTAGGATACTTCGATACCCAGGTTGAAATCAGGTGACTTGGTATAGGCAATTTTGGCACGCAACAATTTAGCATAAGAATCCTGGGTGTAAACAACATCTGACAATGAAGTGATAGTTGCACTGAATGCGAATCCCAGGGGAAGGGAATACTTTCTATAAAAATTCAGGTCGATACCCGCGCTTGCGCTCATGGTAAAGCCATTTTCTCCCCGGATGTAGGATTCACCATAGGCAAAGTCTGATGAAGCTTTAAAACCTACCAGGTCGCTCATTCCCCATGCAAAACGCAGTCCCGTTGCAAAAACCAGAACTGGTATCTTTTGGCTGAGACTCGGGTAGGGATGATCATTGATAACATCTTTTACAAAGCCCAGAATATTGATAAAGCTTCCCTCAAGATTCTGGATCTCTGCTACTGTGGAGAGTGCAACCTTATCTCTGTCAAGTAATTTAAAATGCCATCCCAGCTCAAATGCGGTCAGGGTATTAGCCCCCTGGGTCAGCATGCTTTGAAGTTCTGTTCCCAACCTTGCCGATAAATCGAATACAATATATACTGCAAGCCAGTCTCTCACTCTCTGCTGGTACGCGAATTTAACGTCAATAAAACTAACCTCACCCTGCAATCCAATTAGCTTTGAACCATCTAACAGTTCGAGTTGGTGAACCAGGTCGGTGGTCTGACCGATCCCGGTCAACATATAGAAATAGGTATTTGTAAATGGAAGGTTTGACTGGGTTACGGGGGTAAATGTATGATCGCCGACTACCGGCCTTTTGATTGAATCGGATTGAGCATTAACCCCAATACACAAGAACAGTGCTGCAATATGGAGTAATTTCCTTTTCATCTGTGTTTTCTCAACTTATAATTATCATAATCGCCTATCGGGACATGTATTCCAATAAGGAAGAAGGTATTAGTCATTTTTGTTCTGGGCAGGAAGGAATCCTGGTGGATAATGGGTTCTGTCAGGTCATTCAGCCCCTGGGAATATCTGAATTCAAAACTAAGATATGGTCTCCCCAGGGGGACAATAAATCCTGCTCCGAACTGAGCATAAATATTGTAGTCAGTAACCTGATATTCAGGAGAACTTTGGATCGCAGGTCCTAAAGCGATTTTTCCCTTAAAATCCAGGGTATATGTAAATTCAAATCCGGCAGTAACATAAAAACGGCCATTTTCTGACCAGACCACTGCATGTATCGGTAATGAAAATGATTTCATGGTGAAATAGGAGCTGTCAATCACAGACGTTCCGGAATCATTGAGAACAACATATTTAGACCTGAGTATGCCAATACCGGGTTGAATGCTTATTGAAAATGCATCATTAAACCGGTAATCCAGCTGCAAGCTTGTTGAAAAACCAGCCTGGGGAACAAAAATACCAAATCCTTTCGGAGGGTCACCCGTAAACTTCATTCGGTTGATGCCGGCATTTACACCCAGGGCTAACTGGGAATGCGATGGTGCAAATGTTGCAGCCAGCAAGATGAACAATATAAGACGGGTTGCAATACGGTACATGGTTTCTTCAGACCTTGTGAAAATACTAATTCAGTCTAACAAAGACAAATACAGGTCCTCTCTGGGAGCAACCCCCTCCTCCGCTTTATTCTGAAACAGAGTCGGCCTAATGTCCAAACTCGAACCAGACCAGGAATTCAGCTCAGGAATATTAAAAATAGCTGGATCCGTCCCAGCAGTGTGTGCAAAGCCTTTCCTTAGGCAATCCAATGGCTTCTACAAGATCACCAAGGTTCTGGTACATCAGTGAATCAATCCCAAGATCTTTTGCAATCTGCTCGACCATGGCCCTGTATTTATCCGATGTCTGATCAGCATATTCCACCAGGTCCTTTTCATCTCCCTCAATCTGTTTTATGGCCTTACGGCTGGCCAGCTCGAGGGTGGAACGGGACTGAGAAAAATTCAGAAAGTCGCAGGAGTAGGTGAGTGGGGGACAGGCGATGCGCATATGTATCTCCTTTGCACCGGCATTCCGAAGATCTACCGTATTGTCTCTTAGTTGAGTGCCCCGAACAATTGAATCATCTAACAACACCATCTTCTGTCCTTCAATAACTGCCCTGTTCGGGATCAGTTTCATTTTAGCCACCAGGTCTCTGGTCTCCTGGTTCTGGGGCATGAAGCTTCTTGGCCATGTAGGGGTATATTTGGTATATGGCCTTTTATACGGGATGCCTTTTTCGTTTCCATAACCATAGGCATGTCCGACACCCGAATCAGGTATGCCGGATACAAAATCAACATCCACATTGTCTCTTCTGGCAAGACAGGCTCCACAGCGATATCTGGTTTCATCTACATTAATGCCTTCATAATAGGAGGTGGGATATCCGTAATAAACCCAGAGAAATGAGCAGACCTGCATTTTTTCTTCCTGGGGCTTTAATATCTCATATCCGTCGGCAGTTACCTTGACGATCTCTCCGGGACCCAGGTAATGCTCAATCTCATACCCACAGTTGGGAAACGACGAGGTTTCGGATGCAACTGCATAGGCCCCGTCTTTTTTACCCAGCATTATGGTGGTACGTCCGAGTTTATCACGTGCTGCAAGAATTCCGTTTGGGGTGAGAATCATCATTGAACAGGAACCTTTTACTTTCTGAAAGACATTTTTTATTCCTGAGACAAAATCATCTTCCTCACAGATAAGATTGGCAACTACTTCAGTGGGATTCACATTTCCCTCGAAATTCTCGGTAAAATGATTTTTGTTGCCTAGAAAGTGCTTTTCAAGCTCGTCAATGTTAACCAGTCTGCTCACGGTAGTGATAGCAAACCGTCCCATATGGGAATTAAACAAGATTGGTTGGGGATCGGTATCGGAGATTACCCCGAGTCCCATTCTGCCACGAAAACCAGGCAATTCCGCTTCAAATTTGGACCTGAAATAGGAACTTTCAATATTGTGAATGCTCCTCCGGAATCCTTCACGTGTACTGTAAAATACCATACCGGCACGTTTTGTACCAAGGTGGGAGTTGTAGTCGGTTCCAAAGAATACATCAGAAACGCACCTTTTCTTGGAGACTACACCGAAAAATCCGCTCATCTGGGAAGGTGTATTAGGTTAGGGCTGGAAATCAATCCCAAAGTAGGAAATATTATTTCTCCAGATACTGGGGGGACAATATTTAGAGATATTCTATATACCGAACGAAAATTTAGGTCGGGATTCAGGTGCCTGGATTATATTTCAGGTGACAGAAATAAGGATTTATTGTTCTACGTATACCGTAGGACAGTTTACATTCATAGCAGCCTGTATCAGAATGGTTGCAGCCTTGGCGGAAACAAGATCACTGACATTATCAAAATCAGCATTATCATACACATAGACAACCCACAGAGGAGAATAATCATCGTCTGAAGGGATGGTCTCAATTACATTATGGGTTTGTTCTGATTCGGGTTCGGTTACAAAACCTGAAGGTGGACCGCTGGTCGGGTCCATCGGATCTGGATTTTTATTAAAAGTGACATAGATGGGTGATAATGGTACAGTTCCTGCCGGGGTAACAGTAAGGGCTTTCTCCTCGAAGGCAAAATAATATGCAATCTTATCCTTGTACCATCCACGCTGAATGGCATTTGATTCATCTCCCAGCCTCTTACTGGCAGTGCTTCCTTCGGAGACCACAGGGCAGTTCACAAGGGTCATTGTTTTTTCAATACCATAGCCCGAATCATACACATCCGAATAACTGGTTATTACATTGGCCTGATAATCTGCTGGAACCGTAACCTTATATACCTGCCAGAAATCATTATAGCCTTCATCGCCGGGAATGACATCAATGATATTTAACTGTCCCCCGACCGGAGTATCCTCACCTTCTTTGAAAAGAACATATATTGGTGCCGGAGTGGTCGGCTGAACATCAAAATTGTAGTATTGCACTACCTGGCCTTCGGGACCAAAGGATGTTGTAAGAAAACCTTCAGTGTCAAAATTTACCGGTTCATTGGCCCCGGGAAGAGAAGTGTTGGCGCTCCGTTTCATCAGTACTGCAGCCTCATCACTGAATCGGTCGACTGTAACTGCCTCAGCAGTATTCGGATCTTTGGGAAGGGGCTCCTCGTTCTTATCTTCACAGGATGAGAATATTAAAGGGAGAAGCAGCAGAATATAAATGCATTGTTTCATGATTACAAGAAGTTAATCCTTTAAACGTAAATATCTGCAACAAGTTACATATTTATCATTGTGATTGTATTATTCTCTGTAACCTTCATTATCTTTTTCCCGGAATCTGTCTTCGGGAAGCTCTATTGAAGTAATCTTCGGATCTTTCTCTTCCGTCTTGTTTTCTTTCCGGAATGCAGAGGGTATGAAACTAAATTTAATGCCGTAATTACGTGCAAGCATCTCGAGTCCGACCAGGGAGACTACTCCACCGGGCAGTACCACTGCCGTAATAAAAACGGAATATCGTCCCACATCCTTCAGTTGCTCGACGGCTGCTTTTACTTCTTCTTTGGTTGGTGGATCCGATCGCTCATTCAGGTCAAGTTTGTGTTCCAGAAGACGGAAAAATGAGCTTGCCATCTCGCGGGTTTCCCCTGCCTCCTTGTCAATGCCTTTCATGGCTTTGTCAATAAATCCCCTTGCCCTGATGGCGTATTTGTTAGCAAACAGATGGGTTTCTTCGCTCACCCCGTTGCGAAGCAGATCCTCAATTTCTTTGAACCATTTATTCATATCTCAATGCATTTACCGGGTTCGTCCTTGCTGTTCTTAGTGTCTGAATCAGGATTGTACCAATACAGATAATCAAAACCAAAACTAATGAAATTAACACATAAAGCCGGATCATCACAAAACATACTATACCGGTCGAGAGTCCCAGTAAAATTAATAAGCGTAAAAACCCGGTTTCTGGCAAACAGGCGAAGAAAGACCTTCAGATAATTTAATAGCATAATGTGTGATTCTACTCTATTGCTAAAATACAAAAATCAAAGCTCTATAGGCACCTGCTTTTTGATGCTTTCTCCAAGGGAAATAATGGTTTCTGTGCGGGATATACCGTTTATGGGTTGCAGCTTGTCGTTAATTACCTCCCTGAGGTGTTCGGTGTTTTTACAAACCACTTTTGCGAAGATGCTGTACTCACCGGTTGTAAAATAAGCCTCAATGATCTGGGGGATTGCTTCCATCTCCTTGACGACCTCGCTATAGGCGGATCCCTTGACCAGGTATATCCCCACAAATGCCGTCATGTCGTATCCGATACGTGCAGGATCGAGTATCAGGGTAGCCCCCTTTACAATCCCCAGGCGCTCCAGTCGTTTCATTCTGACATGTATGGTTCCGGCGGATACAACAAGTCTTTTTGCAATATCCGTATAGGGAACCTTAGCATCTTTCATAAGGATTCCGAGTATCTCCCTGTCCAGTTTATCGATATCGTAAATTTTCGCCATATATTCAAGATAATATTGAATTAAATTCAAAGAATAGTGTAATACATTACGAAAATAACAATAATATTCAAATAATATTGCGAATATGATAAGAAAACAGCATTCTGCTTATATTTGTAATGTCATCAAGGCACAAATACTGTAGGGTGGTGAAACGGCAGACACACCCTCCTGTCTCGGGGGCGGAGAGAAAGGGAAAAATCTCAAAGACTAACCACTCCGTGAAGGTTCGAATCCTTCCCCTACAGCTAAAAGGTTTTATAGAACAGTTGATTTTTAAAAAATGCGCTCGGAAGGGCGCTTTTTTTTGTTGTCAGGAAGACTCAGGTTAGTTGTTACCAATCTCGTAATAAAGAGCTATTGTCAGGCTGTTGCTGTAGTGTCCCTTGTTCAACTGATAGGTTTGTCCACTGGGATGGGGCCGTATTGGGACGATGGAATAATTGAACCGGAAGTGGACCTGCATAACCTCAAAGAAGCGGTAACCCACACCTACAATGGCACTCATTGACAGGCGGTTATACGGAGGATCCTGAATGGGAATGGCACCGTTTTCATCTTCCTGCTTTGCATTGATAAGGATATCGGGACTAATTCCGAGTTCCAGTATCACCTCCTGATTATAATGATATTGTGCCATCAGGGGGATATCAATAAAGTGGAGTGTAGTTTTATGGTAGACGGGATCATTAGCTGTTGGGGTGTGAAGGGCACCTTTCTGAATGTATCTGAGCTCCATTTGTCCCCCGATAGTATAGGTGAACATACGACGTATCCATCCACCTCCCTGTAATCCAACTTTTTTGAATCCGCTGTATGCATCACCATCGATCTGGTTGGCGGTTAAACCCACAAAAGCACCACCTTCGAAGTCTTGTGAATTTGCGCAGGTGGCAATCCCGGTAAAAAGGATAATGAAAAATAAATGCTTCATGTCGTAAATATAGTTTTTCAAAATCGCTCCAGCAATTTCTCTTTCAGGATGGGAACCCCCTTGCTTGCCGGCTCTTTAATAAGTTCAACATTCCGGTGCATCGGAACCGGAATTTCATTTGGGTCGATAAGATAGATTGGAACATCTGAGGGTGCATAATCTACAAGTCCCGCAGCAGGATAAACCGCCAGCGATGTACCGATAACAGCAAAAGCATCTGCCTGGCTTGCAATCCGGGCGGCATCTTCAATCAGGGGGACAGCCTCCCCGAACCAGACTATATGCGGTCGAAGCTGATGACCCTCATCACAGGTGTCTCCCCGTTTCAGTTCCCAGCCATCAAGTTCAAATACAGTGTTTGGATTCCCGGTACTTCTTACCTTGATCAACTCGCCATGCAGGTGGAGAATCTTTGTGCTTCCTGCTCTTTCATGCAGGTTATCAACGTTCTGGGTAATGATTTCGACATCGAAATACTTTTCAAGCTCGGCGAGTGTATGATGACCATCGTTCGGCTCACATGCATGCAATTGTTTTCGTCGTTCATTGTAGAAACGAAGAACAAGGTCCATGTCTGAGTTCCAACCCTGGGGACTGGCGACTTCGTGCACATCGTATTCTTCCCAGAGCCCACCCATTTCCCGGAAGGTACGGATCCCGCTTTCAGCGCTTATGCCGGAGCCGGTTAGTACAACCAGTTTTTTCATAATGGAATTTTAAGCAAAGTGGTTTAGACAAATTTAATCTTTTACCGGGGACTTTTAGTAATTTAGCATCATGATCGATCGCGAGACCATAGACCGGATTTTCAATACGGCTGACATCGTCGAGGTTATTTCAGATTTTGTCACCCTGAAAAAATCCGGGCAGAACTATAAAGGTCTGAGTCCTTTTACCAATGAGAAAACTCCTTCCTTTTTCGTCTCTCCGGCAAAGGGTATTTATAAGGATTTTTCTTCGGGGAAGGGCGGTTCTGCTGTAGGATTTCTAATGGAGCACGAGCGGTTGACTTATCCTGAGGCGCTGCGCTACCTCGCCAAGAAGTACAACATTGAGATTTTTGAAAAGGAGCCCAGCGCAGAGGAAGTCCAGCAACGCAATGAACGGGAAAGCCTGCTTATCCTCACACAGTGGGCGCAGAAGTATTTCAGCAACATTCTTCAGAATACTCCTGAGGGTCAATCCGTGGGAATGGCTTATTTCCGTGAAAGGGGATTTACCGAAGAGATTATTCGCAAATTCGAGCTTGGCTATAGTCCCGAGCAAAAGGATGCCCTCACCCAGACTGCTATTAAGGAAGGATACAGGCTGGAATACCTTGTTAAGAGCGGACTCACAATCGAGAAGGAGAATTACCGTGCAGACAGATTCCGCGAGCGGATCATTTTTCCAATCCACGGGATGAGCGGTAATCCGGTCGGTTTCGGAGGAAGGATACTGAAGTCGGCCGACAAAATGGCCAAGTACCTGAATTCCCCTGAATCAGAAATCTATCAGAAAAGCAGGATTCTTTATGGACTGTTCCAGGCGAAGCAGGCGATCGTAAAGAAGGAAAAGTGTTACCTGGTGGAAGGGTATACGGATGTTATGGGACTGCATCAGGCGGGAATAGAGAATGTGGTGTCTTCATCGGGCACAGCCCTGAGCTCCGATCAGATCCGGCTTATAAAACGCTTTACCAATAATATCACCGTAATCTATGACGGCGATGAGGCCGGAATAAAGGCCTCTCTCAGGGGAATTGATATGATCCTTGAAGAAGGATTGAACATTCGTGTGGTTCCCCTCCCGGAAGGGGAGGATCCGGACTCCTTCTCAAAAAAGCTCAGTTCAACTGAATTCACAGAATACATCAAAGAGAATGAAGCGGATTTCATCTCTTTCAAGACAAAACTCTTACTTAAAGAGGCCGAGAAGGACCCGGTTAAGAAGGCCGGACTGATTAATGACATTATCGGGTCCATCTCCCTGATACCTGACACCATCACCCGTTCAGTCTTTATCAAGGAATGTTCCCGCATGCTTGATACCGAGGAGCGGATATTGTATTCCCAGGTATACAAACTGCGTAAAAAGAGGGCGGAGGACAGATACAAAAGAGAAACCAGGCAG
Source organism: Bacteroides sp. (assembly GCA_011053095.1). Classification (GTDB taxonomy): domain Bacteria; phylum Bacteroidota; class Bacteroidia; order Bacteroidales; family SM23-62; genus SM23-62. Next base: position 37,421 of record DRHS01000257.1, on the reverse strand, counting down.
GAAGAAGTTAAAATTCAGTCAACCCCGCTGCCCTCTTTCATAAATGAGGTATACAGTGAAGAGCAGGAAAAAATACTGATCCGTTTTCTCCTTCAATATGGAAATGAGCGCCTGTTTGAAATACAGGACGAACATGCCGGAGTTGAATACATATCGGTGGCTGAGTATATTATCAATGAGATTATGAACGACGAGCTTGAATTCCGAAACCTGCTGTATCGCAAGGTGTTCGAGGAAGTTGACAATCTTATGCAAACCGGAGAAGTAATTGAGATCAAGCATTTTGTAAACCACGAAGATCCCAATGTGAGTCAGCTGGCTGTCGATCTGCTGAGTTCTCCCTACAGTCTGAGCAAGGTACATTCAAGAAAAGGGTTATCTGTTGAGACTGAAGACATGCTGCTGAAAAAAAATGTACCCAAGGCGCTGATTGAATACAAGCGGAAAATTTTGGAAATAGCCCAACGTGAGAAGGAAGAACAGATCCGTGAAGTCCAGCAAAAAGACAAGGAAATAGAAGCTGTTAATCCCCTGATGCAACAGTACATCACCATCACCACCCTGATCAACTCCATTTCCAAGGCCAGGGGCTGGGTTGTTTTAAAATGAAAAGCCTATAGTTCTACAGAAATATGCAGTTTCCCACCGAGGCCGGTTTCTATGATTTTTCTTAATGTAGAGATTCGAATATCACTCGAAGCCCTTTCAATTTTTGAGATATATGTCCGCTTTACATTTAGCTTTTGGGCTAATTGTTCCTGAGTAAGCTGAGCTTTTTTGCGTGATTCCCTTATTAATTCTGCAATCATATAGGCTTCAGCCTTTTGTTCGAAACCTCTCCGGGTTTTTGTTCCATTTGCACCATACTTTTGATCAAAAAGCTCATTTATGGTCTCTGGATTCATTTTCAGCATAATACTCATTTCTTAGTTTTTTTGCGTTTTCTTTTGGAAAGCATGAAGTAAAATCAGGATATTGTTCGCCTCAAAAAAGGAAAAAATCCTGTAAATATTCCCTCCAACCTCTATTCGAATTTCATAAATCCCATTTTCAACATGTTTAAAGAACTCTGATGCAAATGTAACCAATTGGTTTCTTTTTTCATATTTATTTTGATCTATATTTTGTCTTAAAATGACTTCAAAGCAACCGCCAGCGTTACGATACTGACCCTGGTGCCATCAACTTCCAGGATTTTTCCGGCACAGGCCTCAAGGGTGGAACCGGTTGTAACAACATCATCGGCCAGGAGTATATGTTTTCCAACCAAGGCATCCGGATTCTTTACCCTGAAAATGCCTTCAACATTTTCCCAGCGTTTGAAACGGGACTTGCTGGTTTGAGAACTTGATCCGGCAGACCGTTCCAGCAGTTGTGTTGAAAAGGGGATATCGAGAACTCCTGAAAGTCCCTCACAAATCGGATCACACTGGTTATACCCTCTTTGGATTTCTTTTTTACGGTGCAGAGGAACAGGCATGATAATGTCCGCACAGGAAAATACGGTGTCTTTAATTTCAATTCCCATAAGCCTTCCCAGCTCCAATCCGATATCCTTCCGGTCTCTGTATTTAAGATTGTGGATCAGACTCTGAAACCGGCTGCCATTCTGGTATTTGAAATAGGAACTTGCATACTCGATGGTTACCCTTCCCCAGAAAAGACGGGCAACAGGGTTGTCGTAATATGAATCAAACCGGGTCCGGGGCAAATCATATCTGCATTTCAGGCAGATCACCTTTTCGCTCCTGACAAGAGGGGTTTCACAGGCTACGCAAAGTTTCGGCAGCAGAAGATCAATAAAATCGGACGCAAGGCTCAAATGTGGTTTTTTTGTTTAATGCCGGCAGGGTATATTTATCGAAGGAAACAGGTATTTTTATTTCCACAGATTCATTCAATGAAATCTCGGATAAGCGCCATAGTAGTTTTATTGATCCTTCCATTCCTGTTGTTGGCCCAGAGGCAGGATGTGGATTCAATACGGAATCTTAATCCAGAGGAATTTTACCTGAAACTGCATTCTGAAAACAACCCGGTTTTGATTGATTCAAGGACCGTGGATGATTTTTCAAAGGAAAGGATCCACGGTGCTATCCTCGCAGAGAGCAAAGCCGACCTGATTTCATTTACAGATACTTTAGACAGGGAAACCCCGCTTTTTCTTTATTGCGAATACAATCAAAGAAGCCCGGCGGCCTGCAGCCTTCTGATAGAAAAGGGGTTCAGTAATGTTTACAATCTTGAAGGGGGACTGATACAGTGGAGGGCGTTGGAGTATGAGACGGACAGGAAGAGGATCAAAAAAAAGCGAAAAGCGCCCTAATTCCCTACATCCTCAAATTCATCTAAATCTTTTGGATTTTTAACCTCAAGGGCAACCTCATCTCCGGGTGCGTGAGATACTGGCGTTTCCTTAGGACGCCCTGGAAGGGAGAACAGGATGCCTGCAATTGCACCGGCAGCAAATGTGAGGATCAGGATAAGTACCATGGAGGTGCGCACACTCCAGAACCATAATTTAATCTCCACTTCCATGCTATTCTGAAGTGCGAAAACAGCTATAAGGACCATGAAAGCGATCAGGAAAATCAGTTTTTTCTGCATGGAAAGCGGTTTGTAGGGTTCAAAGCTTAAATATATGGAAAAAAACTGTCCCCTTCCGAAGCTTACGAAAGGGGACAGTTTAATATTGAAGACTTAATTAATCTGGCTATTCAACAGGGGCCACCGCTTTCTGGCCGTTGTTGTTTTTTCTAAGGGCTAACAGGTTAATCATACGTTTTTGAATCAGGGTTGTCAGCCTGTACATGACAGGTACAATTATAAGGGTAAGGAAGGTTGAAAAGGTCAGTCCGAAAATAACCGTCCATGCCATAGCCCCCCAGAAAATTGCCTGTGGACCGCCGAAATATAGATTTGGCGCAAGTTCAGCGAATAGTCCCCTGAAATCAATGTTAAGTCCAACCGCAAGTGGCAGCAATCCAAGGATTGTTGTAATGGCTGTCAGAAGAACCGGCCTAAGCCTGGTTTTACCCCCCTGTACAATACATTCAGTAGCTAACTTAAGGGGAAGGAAAGATCCCTCCTCCAGTCCCAGTTCCTTCCTTTTTCGAGCCTTCAACAATTCTATGTAGTCAACAAGGACAATAGCATTGTTAACAACGATCCCGGCAAGGGAAATGATCCCTATTCCTGTCATTACTACAACAAAATCCATTTTAAAGGTGGCAATTCCGCCGAAAACCCCGATTGTACTGAACAGTATACTCGCCAGGATAATTGCAGGCCGTATTACTGAATTAAACTGGGTTACAAGGATCAGGAGGATCAGAGCCAGAGCGATAAGCATTGCCCGGCCCAGGAAGGCCATTGATTCCTGTTGTTCCTGCTGCTCTCCGGTGAATGAGTAGGTGTAGCCCTCGGGAAGTTCAAAATTACTCAATCTTTCCGCTATCAGATTGTTTATCTCCGTTGAATTATAACCCTCAATTACATTTGAGAATACAGTGATTACCCGGTCCATGTTTTTTCGACGAACAGATCCATAAGTACTGCTGTAGGTAAAATCAGCGACGGCAGAGATAGGTACACCGATGTTTTTGCCATCTTCATTGAAGATTATCTTCTGGTTCATAAGTGCCGGGACATTGTACCGGTATTTTTCCTGAAGTCTGAGCTGTATGGGGTATTCATCTTCACCCACTTTAAAGTCAGATATCTCCTTTCCGAAAAGTGAAGTCCGGATGGTACTCGCAATTTGCATGGTTGATAGTCCATACCTGCGGGCTTTTTCACGATCTATGGTTACAAGCAACTCAGGTTTTCCCACGGTAAGATTGCTTTTGAGTCCCTCAACCCCTTCGATATTCGCCATATCAATAAAAGTCATCATTGAATCAGACAGATAAAGCAGTTCCTCGAAATCCTGTCCGCTAATTTCTATGTTAATGGCCTTTCCTGCCGGGGGACCCATATTGTCCTTTTCAACGGAAAGCTGGACTCCCGGATATTTTCCTATCAGTTCATCTGAAATCACCCTCATTATAGCCCTGGTATCAATACCTTTCCGGAATTCATAATCTACAAAAGTTACTGTTGTAAGGGCCTTATGAGGTGTGCCTCCAATACTCATATTGCTGAGGTCCTCTTCCCCTCCTTTTCCAACTGTTGTCAGAACTGACTTTACTATATCCCTGTGAGGTTCTAAGAGCCTGAATACGTCTTCTTCCAATTCTTCTTTCATGAACCTGTCTGTTTCTTCAATGTCAGTCCCAATGGGAAATTCGGCGATTACGTTTATATAATTCGGAGAATTAATCGGGAAAAAGGTTACCTGAGGTTGGCGAATCCCAAACAGAATCATTGTAAAAAACATCAATCCAATGGTCCCAATGAAAAACCAGAGCGGATTCCTGCCACGAAGTGCATACTGAAGTGACTTCGTGTAAATCTTTTCAAGCCATACAAGAAATACATTCTGGAACCAGAGCTCTGCCTTATGGAAGAAAACGATGTTCAGAAAACCGATTATTGCAAACAATACCATCAGGTTTGCCAGCATTGGCCATTTAATGATGTGAAGCAAAACGGCAGCTCCTGCCAGTATAAGAATAGTCCGGTATCCCTTTTTCTTGTCCGGCTTGCTGTCAAATTCCGTTCCCCCAACGCGTATGAATGTGGCTGAAATAACGGGTATGATGATCAGGGCTACAAATAAGGAGGAGCTTAGTACTATCATCAGGGTAATTGGCAAGGCCTTCATAAATTCACCGGTCATTCCACCCCAGAATGCAAGGGGTATAAAGGCAGCGAGTGTTGTTGCTGTGGATGCGATAATCGGGACGGCAATTTCACCCACAGCCTGCCTGGCTGCCTCGAAGGGTTTATACCCTTTTGATACAAAACGATATATATTTTCCACGACCACGATTCCATTGTCAACCAGCATTCCCAATGCCAGTATTAACGAAAACAGGACGATCATGTTCAGCTTGTACCCGATCATATTAAGGATAATGAAAGAAGTGAACATAGACATCGGAATTGCAATCCCTACGAAAAGTGCATTTCTGGTCCCGAGAAAATAGAACAAGACCAGCACCACAAAAATCACACCCATTATCATACTGTTTTCCAGGTTGTTAATCTGGAGACGAACCATATCGGATTGATCGTTGGTAAGAGTCATATTCAGATCCGCTGGAATTCTTCCGGATTGACGAGCCTGGTCAAGGGTTTCAAAGATTTTATCGGTAGCGGCAAGTAGGTTTTCTCCACCTTTTTTAATTACCTGAACCGAAACGACCGGCTGCTTGTTTAAGCGTGCGTAGGATTCCGGATCGGCATACCCATCAAATACATCAGCTATGTCTTTAAGCTGAACTGTGTTTCCCATCTCCCTTTTAATGATAATATCTCCAATTTCTTCAATAGATTGAAATTCACCTATTGTCCGGATAGATCTTCTTGCTGAACCCAATTTTATCTCTCCTCCTGAGATTGAAATATTTTCAGCGGCAACGGCCATCTCGATATCAAAGAAAGTCAATTCAAGAGCCTCCATTTTAAGAAGGTCTACATCGATGCGGATTTCCTTTTCATTGAGTCCCTGTAGTTCTACTTTTGAAATTTCAGAGATGCTCTCAATTTCATCTTCAAGATACTCGGCGTAATCCCTCAATTCTTCCAGGCTGAAATCTCCTGAGAGGTTTATATTGAGGATGGGGAATTCCGAAAGGTCAATATCCATAACCAGGGGATCGAACATAAGGTCATTGGGAAGTTCTCTCTTGGCATTATCTACCGCATCCTTAACATCCGAAAGGGCATCTTCAATATTTACGTTAGTGTTGAATTCCACAAAGACCATTGATGCATCCTGGGCAGATGTGGAAGAAAGTGTTTTGATCCCGTTAATGCCTTCAATTTCTTTTTCAATCGGCCGGGTGATCAGGTTTTCAATATCAATGGGAGCATTTCCAGGGTATGTGGTCTGGACCAATATGGTTGGTATCACAATATCCGGGAACAATTCCTTGGGAAGATTATTGTAGGATATTCCGCCAAAAAGTAATATGACGAAAGCGAGCAGAAATACAGTATTCTTGTTCTTCAGCGCAAGGGTGGTTATTTTAAACTCCCTTATAACGGTGTCTTTTATTTCTTTTGCTGTCATTTGAGTACTATCTTAAGTCAATATCAACCCCATCCGAAACCTGCGAAAATCCCAGAATTATTACTTTTTCTCCCTTTTCAACACCCTCCTGTATCATGGTTTGATCTTCATAGGTAAGACCCGTGCTGACATATCGTTTCCTTGCTTTATTTTCTTCAGTGTCTGCTATGTATATGTAATTTCCCTTGATGTCTTGCTTGATAACAAAGGAGGGCACAACAAAAGCGGCGGAAGCACTGAAATCATTAATGCGGATGATAGAATACATATTTGGCTTCAATGATTGATTTTTGTTATCAATCTTAACCTCAATGCGGAAGGTACGTGAGGCATTGTCGATAACATTACCTACCCTGAAAATGGGTGCATCGAGAGACATATCGCCAACATCAGGAAAATTAATGATTACATTATCACCTTTGGAAACACTGGTCATATACCGCTCCGAGATATTGCCGTATAATTTCAGTTTTTCCAAGCTGATTAGCTGGACGAGTTGCCTGCCTGGCATCGCCAGTTCTCCCTCTTTCACGAGGATGGTTTCAACAATACCGCTGAAAGGGGCTTTTACATTTGCCATATCCAGCTGAACATTCAGAGTGGCCAGCCTGGCCTCAGCCTGTTCCTTGGCATTCTTGGCTTCAAGGTACTGCATTTCAGAACCTATACTCTGGTCCCACAGCTCCTTCTGCTTGTCATAGAATTTATTGGCAAGTTCAAGGCCGGCTTTGACCTCCCCGATACTGCTTTCAATCAGGCTGGTATTCAGAGAAACCATTATATGACCTTTTTTGACTGTCTGTCCCTCTTTCACATGGATGATCTCAATCTGTCCATTCATTTCAGGTGAAATATATGCATCCTCTTCAGCCTCAAGCTTACCTGTCACTTCAATGAAATGCTTAAAGGCTTCAGTTTGCAATTCCTTTGTGGAAACCGGCACGCGGTATTTCATGTCAGAGGTAGAATCCGGCTGAAGGCTTGACTCGAGCTGGGCAATCTCATCATTAATTTTTTTAACCTGCTCATTTTTCTTTTTGATCTGCTGTTCGATCATCTCGGGACTGCTCATATTACAGGCCCCAGCAATAAGAACCAGGCCTAAGAGTGTTACTACTTTTGTTGTCATTTTATTCTGGTGTTATAGATTTATTCCTTAAATGTTTCCCAATGATTTATCAAGGGCCAGTTTTGAATTCAACAATTCAACCATGGCTGATATTATGCCAGTCTGTGCACCGGTAAGCTGTTCGGTTGCAATGGTCATTTCAAGACTGCTGACCATTCCGTTTTTGTATTTAATGGATGTCCGGTCAAATATCTTCTGTGCCAGGTCCATGTTGCTTCGCTCATTCAGAAACCTCTGGTAGGATGTCCTGAAATCAATTCTTGCCTGCTGAACCTGAAGTTCCAGGGCGTTGGACAGGTCCTGTTTCATGTTTTTTGTTTTCTCAAGCTCGATCTTGGATTGACCAATCTTGGCCTTGCGCATACCTGAAGCAAATATGGGTACCTCGAGATTAAATCCCAGCATAGTAGCCGGGAACCAGTCACCACCGGTACTGGCGAAATCAAAACTGTTTCGCATCGCCATCTGCTGATGGTTAAGATAGGCCGAGAGTGTAGGCATGTATTCATACTTATTCATCTTGACCTGCAGGTACGCCAGTTTTTCCTGTTCATTAACGATTCTGTAATCATAATGTTCAGTAACGTTAAATTCCTGCCTAAGAAGCTCATCGGTTAATCCGGCAATTATGCCTTCAAGTGTCTCTGTAATGACAATATTTGAATCAATCCCGTAGCCCATCCTGTAGATTAGAAAGCGGTAGGACATCTCTACAAGCTGGCTTGCGGATATGTGCTCATTTTTAAGAGTGGATACAGCGATTTGTATCTGGTCAACATCGGTTTCCTCCAAAAAGCCTGTTTCATACATGGCCCTGGTTTCTTCCAGCCTTTTTTCCATGGTTTGAAGATTTTTGGCAAAAGCATCCCTTCCGGCTTCGGCAAGGAGAATTGAATAGTAGCTCTGTGCCACGGCCTCTTTTATATCAGCTTCCTGCTTATCAAAGTTTTTCTGAGTCAGGTCTTTATATGTGGAAGCAGCCTGCAGTCCCACGATAAAGGGTCCGCTGAAAAGCAACTGGTTGGCAATGATATTTGCGGAGGCATTATGCTGAGTACCAAATTTTACCGGTATGTATGAACCTGCCTCACCCCCGAAAAATTCACCGGGTATCAGTGTGGTCATCAACTGAAGGTTGTTGGTATAGGATGCACCGGCTGAAATCTGGGGGAGTCCCATTGCAGTATTCTCCCATATCCTTTGACGGGCCGACTCTATATCAAGCCGGGCATTTGCAACATTAAGGTTGTTTTTAACGGCGAAGGCCTGTGCCTCCGCAAGGGTAAAGTTTCTTTTCTTTTCCTCATTATACTGGGCCTGGCCCTGAACCGCCAATAGCAGCCATACGGCAGATACCAGCAGGGTGTATTTCCTAATTTTTGATCTCATATTACTTTTCATAACCATTCTTTTTCCTGTTTGTTCATTTTCAAGCCATTAATGCGCTTCAAGCTGTTTGAGTTTTTCCATATTTTTTTCAAGTATTTCCAGTCCCCTGGCCGTTGCCATTCCATGTATATGGTAGATGAATACCTCCAGAAAAAATTTTGAGGAACGCATCTCATCTTCGTTAAAAATATCACCTGACTGTATACCTTCAATTCGGAGAAGATGAAGCTTTGCAATAATCTCTTCATCAAGTTCCTTTCTGTAAACACCTTCTTTTTTACCCTGCCTGATGTTTGCAATCATGGATTCATACATCATCTTTCTATGCGCCGACTTCAGACCCTCGAAGATGTCAGGATAATATTTTTTAAGATCGTATTCGTACGCGGGACTATGATCTTTCAGCAGGGCGTTTACTCGCTGGCTTACTTCAACAAGCATCTCGATAGCATTTCCGGAAAAATCTTTCATCTCATTCATCGAGGAAAAATTACACAGCCGTGTATGCTCAACTACTTTTTCTACCAGTTCCGTCTTGTCATTCACATACTGGTAGAGTGTCTTTTTTGACATGCCTAATTCGTGGGCCACATCGTCCATCGTTACACTCTTGATCCCGTACCTGCGATACAGGGACGAAACCTTCTCGAGGATTTTGTCAAATTCATTTTGCATTTTTATACCTTTTTAACCGAACAGATAACATTAGCCTGAATCTTATGGCAGTGGTCAATTTTATGTCCGGGCCGGCAAATATAAATAAAAAAACTTAGGAAACTATTAGTGTAACCAAAGTTTTCTTAGTTTATTTATTTTGAGAATATGATTGGGCTGACAGGCCCATAGTTTGCCATTCCAATCATTAAATTCAGACTATTCCGGATTAATACAGTGGTTAAATCGGTGAATTCATGATTTTATACGGTAAACCTTAGCCGGAAAAAGGTAAATTATCTAGAAGAATCGCTAATTTTGTCCTGCCGCATTTCCACAATAACAATAACATTCAGAATTATGAAAAAATCAATTTTCCTGCTGCTTGCCCTTATGATTACAGGTATTTCAACTCAACTGAAAGCTGAAGAACCGAAAGCTGAAGAACCGAAAGAGCTTGACCCCTTTCACTCCATAGTTATATCGAGCGAGATTATTGCTGAACTTGTTCTCTCAAAGAAGGAATCCATTGAACCCGATTTTGTAGGAGCAGACAATAATAATCTTATCGCTGAAGTCGTTGATTCAGTCCTTAAACTCAGAATGAAAACCGGAAAGTATAAGGATGCAGACCTGAAGCTTAAAATATATTATACGAGAGACCTGAAAAGGATGGAAGCCAGCTCAAGAGCCCGGATCTGGTCTGAAGAAGACCTGTATTTTGATAATGACCTGACGGTCAAACTAAACAATGGTGGTGAGATTCGATTCATGCTGGTCTGCGATTCCCTGAGTGCAAGTCTTTCACAGGGATCTGTAATATCCCTCAAAGGCAAGGCGCGCGCCCTTAGGGTAAAGGCATCCACCAATGCCACATTTTCCGGGTATAATTTTGAAACCACAACGACTCATGCGGTAGCGAGCGGAACCGGGAAGGTTAAGGTTTCAGTCAGTGAATACCTGAACGCAAATGCTACTACGAAAGGTTTTATAGGGTATGTCGGTGAACCGGATAAAGTGGACGAGAAAACAAGCCTGGGCGGGGAAATTCTTAAAACCTTTATTGACGAATAAACTGCCTGTAGGAATACCTGTCAGCTTCCTTAAGGTGAAAAGGCTGGCAGGAGAAGAGTCGGAAATCCTAATAAAAACCACAGCGTTTCCTGTATGACTCAAATATTGCCTCCGCAAAAACAAGGTCATCAGGGGTGGTGATTTTGAAATTTTCCCGGTTTCCTTCAACCACGGCAACCTTGAAACCCGCCTTTTCCACCACTGAGGCATCGTCTGTAAATTCTTCTGAATAGTCCGCCTCATACCCCTTCATAAGTATGTTGTACTGAAAGACCTGTGGTGTCTGAACAAGTCGAAAAGTTTCACGGTCTGCCCATCGGCTTCCGTCCGGAGTGAGCTGGCGGATAGAATCATTGAGTTCAAGAACTGGAAGAGCAGCTCCGTGTTTTTGGGCTGCCTCAAAGCAATTATCAATGGTACGCCTGTAAATCAGCGGCCGAACAGCATCATGGATCCCGACCAGGTTCCCTGGTGTGACCAGTGACAATGCGTTTTTTACGGTTTGAAAACGGGTCTCGCCCCCGGGGGAGAGGAGATGGGGAACATCAAAATGGAACTGTTCGCAGACGCTTTCCCAGTGCGAGAAGAAGTTCTCCTGCAACCCAATAATAATCTGCATCTCCGGGTCGTAGACATGGAAAAGGTCAACAGTATGCATCAGCAGCGGTCTTTCCCTGATGTAGAAAAATTGTTTGGGGAGCTCCTGTCCAAACCTCATTCCCTGACCCCCTGCTACAATAATTACCGTTTTTTCCATTATATTATGCCAAAAAGATACAATAAATTAGCAGACCACACCATGAAAAAAAGTCTTTCATTTATACGGGACCTGAAAAACAATAACAATACCCAATGGTTCCATGCAAACCGCCCACGCTACGATGAAGCAAAGGTGGAATTCCTGGCATTCATAGAAATCCTGGTCTCAGAGATCGGGTTGTTTGATCCGGATCTGGGACCCGTAAGTGCGAAGAGCACACTGTTTCGCATAAACCGCGACATACGCTTTTCAAAGGACAAATCTCCATACAAAACCAATTTCGGATCTTTTATTATCAAAGGGGGAAAAAAAACCGGTAATGCGGGGTACTATTTTCACCTTGATCCGGCCGGGACCTTTATTGGTGGAGGTGTTTACCACCCCGAAGCAGAGATCCTCAAAAAAGTCAGGCAGGAGATCTATGAGAATCCTGAAGAATTCAGAGAGATTATCAGCAACAAGAAGTTCAGGGATTCTTTCGGGGAAATGTACGATGACCAGCTGAAAACCGGGCCCAAGGGATTCCCGAAGGACTTTGAACACATGGACCTGATTAAATATAAAAGTTATATCGTATCAAAATCCCTCGATGAAAAAATGCTAAGCGGTGATGAACTTATCAAAGAAACCCTGGAAGCATTCCGTCTGATGCATCCACTGATCCGATTTATCAATTTCGGACTTGAATAGGTCAATTGATATCCATTAATCGGAAGAAATTAATATTTTTGGGGCGATTATTCCTTACCAATGATTGACTATCCTGGGCCAGACCCCAGTCTTCTTAGCGGAACCATTGCAATTGCAACGGCCACCCTTGCCTTCCTGGTATATTTATTCACCACCGGATCCGAGCGGTTTGGCCGGGGTATCAGGCGGAAGTACTCCGACAGGGCTGCGGCTGTAAGAAGGATTCTTTTCCAGCGGGTCCTGGGGGCCGTTGTATTTGGACTCATACCATTTCTGATTATGATTTTTGTGTTCCGGAGACCTATGGCACAATACGGGTTCTCGGGCGATAACCTGATGAAAAGTTTTCTCTGGTGGATGCCCATTGCTGGAGTAGTAATTATTCTCAGCTATATTGGAGCACGTTCCGAAAAAAACCTTGCCATGTATCCACAGATCAGGGTAAGTGACTGGAATGTGGGACTCCTGGTCGTTTCTGCGCTGAGCTGGGTTACTTACCTGATTGGGTACGAATTTCTTTTTCGCGGATACCTGCTGTTCTCCTGCCTTGAATCATTTGGCTACTGGCCTGCCATTATAATTAACATAAGCCTGTACTCGCTCTTCCACATACACAAGGGGTCCAGAGAAGCCATCGGCTCCATTTTCTTCGGATTTTTACTTTGCTACATTACCCTTCATCTGGGGTCCTTCTGGTTTGCCATTTTTATCCATGTGACAATGGCCCTGTCTAACGAGTGGTTTTCACTGGGTTTCCAGCCGGAAATGAATCTCATAAAAAACGCAAGAAAAAAATGAATACTGTCCTTGTTACCGGTGCTACCGGCTTTCTTGGAAGGCAGCTGGCTCTGCGTCTGGCTCTGGATGGTCATCGCGTTCATATTCTGTACCGGTCGGAGGCGAAGCTGAAAGGACTGGAGCATGAGAATATACACCCTTTCGGGGGAAACCTGGGTGATTCAGATAGCATAGTCCGTGCCATGGAAGGATGCAATCAGGTGTATCATGTGGCCGCTTTTGCATTGCCATGGGCAAAAAATTCCCAATTATTCTACGATGAAAATGTCGGGGGAACTGAGCATGTACTTCTTGCAGCAAAGAAATTGGGAGTAGAAAAACTTGTCTTCACATCCTCAGCCGGAGTCCTGGGTCCATCATCCGGAGAACCAAAGACTGAGGAAACGATTTTTAAAGGCCGGCACTTTACCCATTATGACAGGTCAAAAGCTATGGCCGAGGAAAAGGTTATTGAATATGCAAATGCTGGCAGATCTGCTGTAATTGTGAATCCAACACGTATCTACGGACCGGGCTATATAGGTAAAAGCAATGCGGTAACCATGATGATTGTGCGATATCTGCAGGGGAAGTGGAGGTATATTCCGGGAGACGGCAGCAGTATTGGGAATTTTGTTTTTGTAGAGGATGTTGTGGACTGTCATTTGCTGGCCATGGAAAAAGGACGCTCAGGAGAGCGCTACCTGGCCGGGTCAGAAAATCTTTCTTTTAGCGAGTTTTTTAGCAGGCTGGCAATGGTAAGCGGAAAAGAATACCGGCTTTTCAGGATACCTGTGCGACTGATGACATTGGCAGCAGCAGGAATGCTGGTCACTGCAAGAATAACCGGCAGGACTCCCCCTATCGTACCCGACTTTGTACGCAGATATAATCACGACTGGTTAACATCAAGTAATAAGGCTATTAGTGAATTGGGTTACAGTCCCATAAGCATAGAAGAGGGACTTGCCAGAACGATAAAATGGTTTGAAAATACCTGAAAAATGAATACCAACATGAAATATACTCTTATTACTGGTGGAAGCCGGGGAATAGGATATGGCCTGGCCAGGGAATGTGCCGGACGTGGGATGAACCTGCTGCTGGTGGCAAGGCAGCAGGATACCCTCGAGGAAGTTGTGTCAGAAATAAGTAAAGAGTTCCCGGTAAAAGTGCATGGACTGGCGGTGGACCTGAGGGATTCGGATGGACCCCTTCGAGTATGGGAATGGTGCCGGAAGGAATCATACAGAGTAGATATTCTTATCAATAATGCCGGAGTGGCAGGATCTACTCCCTTCGAGAGCTCTGATCCGGCATACAGTGACGATAGGATCCTGGTAAATATCAGGGCACTGGTCCTGCTGACCCGGTATTTCCTGACTGAGCTCAAAACACATCCACAATCCCACATCCTGAACATGGGAAGTCTTTCAGCCTATTACCCCATTGCCTATAAGAGTGTTTACTCGGCATCGAAGGCTTTCGTTCATTATTTTAGCCGGGCTCTCCGTCAGGAATTAAAAGGAAGCAATATCAACATAACGGTTATCCATCCTAATGGTGTACGGACAAATGAAGGAACATTTAAAAGAATAGATTCTCATTCAGGAATTACGAAAAAGCTTTTTGTGCTTGAATTGGATGAAATTTCCAGGATAGCTGTTAATGGAATGCTGAAGCACAAATCCATTGTGGTACCGGGGGTTGCCAACCGGATGCTGATCATTATTACCCGGTTGTTACCTGCAGCATTCCGGGAGAGACGACTGGCGAATATGTTTCGCAAAGAACTTGGGGAGATTATCCCCCGGGAATGAACCATGCCTTTTTTTAATTGATTATCTTTATGTTTGTCGACATATCTTATTAGATTGTAACAATTTATTACAGAAAAGTTCTTTTTGATCATACTTTGAATTTGTAGGTAGAATATGGATAGGAATAAGAGAGAGCCTTTAGCAATAGTAGGCATTGGATGCAGATTTCCCGGTGATGTTACCAATCCGGAAGAATTTTGGAAATTAATAGTTGAAAAGAGCGATGCCCTTTCAGACATACCTGTCGATCGCTGGGATTCAAATGCGTTATTTGCTCCGGATTTTAAGCAAGCTGGTAAAATTAGTGTCAACAGGGGGGGATTCATAAAAGACATCGATAAATTTGATGCAGCCTTCTTTGGAATTTCTCCTCTCGAAGCACAACGGATGGATCCTCAGCAGAGAATGCTTCTTGAACTTTCATATGAGGCTGTGGAGAATGGGGGACTAACCATCGATGAGCTGGATGGCAGCCGGACATCTGTATTTATTGGTATATCATCTCACGATTATGGCGACCTTCAAAATACCCCTGTGGAGAAGGTGAATATCGGAGCACATACGAACCTGGGCTCCGCTCTCTGTATTACAGCCAACAGAATATCCTATTTCTATAATTTAAAGGGACCAAGTTTTGCCCTTGATACGGCATGTTCCTCCTCCCTGAATGCAGTTCACATGGCATGCCGGAGTATCTGGGAAAAGGACGCTGATCTTTCATTTGCAGGTGGTGTCAATGCCATTCTGAAGCCAGAACCACAGATGGGATTTTCCAAGGGAGGATTTCTGTCACCCGACGGTAAATGTTATGCATTTGATTCCCGTGCAAACGGTTATATAAGAAGTGAGGGAGCCGGTGTGATAATCATCAAGCCACTTTCCCGTGCACAAAAAGATAATGACATTATCTATGCTGTGATAAGGGGATCAGGGATTAACCAGGACGGAACCACCAACGGAATATCAGTTCCCAACCCCATCGCCCAGCAGGAAATGATCAGGATGGCCTATAAAGATGCCGGTGTCGAAACCCAAATGGTCAAATACATTGAGGCTCATGGAACAGGAACCTTTGTGGGAGACCCGATTGAGGCCAATTCTATAGGGAAAGTAATAGGAAATAACCGTGAGGATAAATTTTATATAGGTTCTGTAAAAACAAACATTGGTCACCTGGAACCTGCATCTGGCATTGCAGGTATTATTAAGCTGGCACTTTCTATGAATAACAGGATAATTCCTCCGAATATTCATTTCAAAAAACCGAATCCAAATATTTCTTTTGATGAATTGAATCTTGAGGTGCCGGTTGAACCAATGAAATGGAAAAACGAGAAAAATGGCAGTGTCTATGGAGGAGTCAATAATTTTGGTTTTGGAGGCTCCAATGTACATGTGGTGCTTGAAGGATTGCCAGAGGAAAAGAAGACCCTGAAACCAGGTAATGAAAAACTTCAGATCTGTACGATTTCAGCAAGGGATTCTGAGGCTCTGAAAGATCTGACGGAATCCTATATTGATTTTTTCAAGGATAAGAATAACAAAGCTGATTTAAACGCTATCTGTTATTCATCAGCCGTACGAAGACCACATCACTATATTCGCCTGTCCGTAGTAGCAGGATCAAAACAGGAAATGGCAGATAATCTGCAAAAGTACCTGGATGGGGAAAACTTAAGTGAAATCTCTGAAGGAAGGGCTAATGAAACAAGAGATAAGATCGTTTTTGTTTTCTCAGGGCAGGGACCGCAATGGTGGGCCATGGGAAGGCAGTTATTGGAGAACGAACCGATCTTCAAGAAAACCATCCATTCACTGGATAAGCTTCTCAGCAAACACGCCGACTGGTCACTACTTGAAGAACTTTTGAAAGAAGAGGAATCATCCAGGATCTCTGAGACAAATATTGCTCAACCATGCATTTTTGCCATTCAGATTGCTCTTTTTGAAATGTGGAAAGCATTGGGAATAAGTCCCTCAGCTGTCGTCGGACATAGTATCGGGGAGGTTCCTGCTGCCTATGCCTCAGGTGCCCTGACTTTAGAGCAGGCTGTTTTGCTGATATTCCACAGAAGCAGGGTGCAGTTTAAGGCCACAGATAAAGGAAAAATGCTGGCCGCAGGATTGACAACAGAAGAAGCGACCCGACTGGTTCAGGGAAGAGAGGACAAGGTTTCCCTGGCAGCTGTTAACGGGCCGGCAATGGTAACCCTGGCAGGAGATACAGATGTCATTGAGCAAATTTCAGAGGAGCTGGAAAAACAGGATGTTTTCAACAGGTTGCTTCAGATCAACGTACCTTTCCACTGTCATCACATGGAACCCCTGAAGGAAGAGTTGCTTGGTGCCCTGGACTCCCTGAAGCCTTCTCCTACAAAAATCCCGTTTTATTCCACCGTAACAGGAATGGTTATGGATGGCAGGAAACTGGATAACAAATACTGGTACCGAAATGTGAGGGAAACGGTTAGTTTTGCCCCGGCCATTGAAGAGTTAATTAAAGACGGCTTCAACACATTTGTTGAATTAGGCCCTCATCCCATTCATGCCATGGGAATTAATGACCTGTTGGATGCCAGGCAGAAAAATGGTGTTGTAGTCCCCTCAATCCGAAGACAGGATGAAGAAAAACGCACATTCCTTTCTTCTCTGGGGACGCTTCACACCTGGGGATGCAAGGTTCATTGGCAAGGCTATTTTGGAGAGAACCAGTTTGTCCGCCTGCCTACCTACCCATGGCAAAAAGAAAGGCACTGGCTGGAGACTGAAGAAGGAAGAAAAACACGCCTTGGCAGCTTTATTCATCCTCATCTGGAACGAAAAACCACTTCAGCCAGGGAAAGTCACAATATAATATGGGACATCAAGCTGGATAAAAGAACCTATCCCTATATTGATGACCATAAAGTACAGGGACCGATTGTCTATCCCGGAGCCGGACACGTAGAACTGTCCATCTCGGCTGCTCTGGCATCATTTGGTGAGAAATTTGAATTTTTGGAGGACCTGAACTTTGAATCCGCACTTTTCCTTCCCGATTCAGGTGAACCCATCCATATTCAAATGGACATTTCCCATGATGGGGGAGATTATTTCATATACTCCAGGCCCAGAGGTGATAATGCTTCCTGGACCATGTGTTCCAATGGTAAAATGAACCATATCAGGGATTCATTTAAATCCATACCAGTAGATCTGCCAGCCATCCGCGAACGGGTCACCATACCTGTTCCGGTCAAGGCCATGCACGAGGAACTCCTTGAAAGCGAACTGTACCTGGGACCAACATTCAGAGCGATTAAAAATTTATGGAGGCATGAAACAAACTGGGAATCCTTAAGTGAGATCGAAGTACATGAAAGCATACGCTCAGAGTTCTTTCATTTTAATCTGCATCCCGGGGTACTGGACAGCTGTTTCCAGACTGTCTTTGGAATATTTAATACCCGGGAGGACCTGAGCAAAAAAATGGGTGTCTACATCCCGGTTCACATTGACCGGATTAAATTCCACAAAAAGCCCAATTCCTTTAAACTCTTTGTTTATGGCAGTCTTAGAGAATGGACGGATGAATACGCACTTGGAGAATTATGGATTTTCAATGAAGAAGGGGAAATCCTTGCCGAATTTCAGGGCTTTCGCTCCCAATACCTGAAGGGTTCCAGGGGCGAGAACGCCGCTGAACAGGAGAAATGGTTTTATGAGTATAACTGGAATATGAAGTCCAGGGCAGACCAGGAACTTGTCCGAAATCCCGGAAATTACCTTCCTTCTCCAAACTCAATAAGGCCTAAGGTTGATGAGACCATCAAGCAGATACATGCCCTGCCGGAACAGTCTGATTACTACAAGAATTATGAGCCACGGCAGTACCTGCTGACTATAGGATACATCTGCAACTCACTGAAAGAGCTGGGATTGTCATTCGAAACGGGAACAAAGATCAATGTTCCACAACTGATTAAAGAATTTAGTGTGATAAGCGATCACCACCGCCTGTTTTACCATATTTTCAAGTTGCTTGGAAATGCAGGAATAGTGGAGGGTGAAGGGGATGATTTCAGGGTTATCAAAACACCCGATTTCAGGGATCTCTCGGCATGGCTTCATGAAATCAATTCGGAATATCCCCAGTTTCAACATGAGACAACCCTCCTGGCCCGGTGTGGACCGGAGATAGCCGGTGTTCTGACAGGAACGGTTGATCCGATTCAACTGATATTCCCTGAGGATCAGTGGGATCTGATCGTAAAGTACTATGTTGAAGGATTTGCCTTTAAGAAATACAACGATCTCGCCGGATCCGCGGTAACTGAATTACTGAATAATATCCCTGATGATCAAACCCTGAGAATCCTTGAAATCGGTGCAGGAACAGGTGGTATGACCCAGGCAATCCTGCCCCTGCTGCCAGCCGGAAAGACCGAATACTACTACACGGATCTCTCTCATATGTTTATGCTTAAGGCACAGCAGCGATTCGCCAGGTATCCCTTCGTACAGTATAAATTACTGGATATTGAGAAGGAACCGGCAGAGCAGGGATTTGATATAAATTCATTTGACCTTGTCATTGCCTCCGATGTGATACATGCTACCCGGAACCTGAAAACTACTTTCGGAAATATTAAGCAATTGCTTGCCTCGGAAGGAATACTACTCATGCTGGAAGTGACCAATTCACCGGTATACCTGGACTTTATCTTCGGTATGACCGAAGGCTGGTGGTTATTTGAGGATACCGATATACGCCCTGAGCATGCCACCATGGCTCCATCGAAATGGAAAGAAGTCCTGGAAAGAGAAGGATTTTCGGATATCGCGGTTTACAGTGATTTTGAGAAAAATGATTTTTCCTGCCAGAGTGTGATCCTTGCACGAAATACCAGGCTTGATCTGACCAATAAGGCCATAGAGGAATCAGCGAAACTTGGTGTAGGGGACTGGCTCGTATTTGCTGATGGCAAGGGAGTTGCAGATCTCATAGATTCAAGGCTTTCCGCCATCGAGAAGCAATCTTACAAAATTAATCGTGCTGAAAAATACAAGCAGATCAGTGAGACGGAGTTTGAAATCGATCCGGCAAACCAGGAAGACACAGATAAACTTATAGACATGCTTGCCGGCAAGGGTCGTTTTGAGGGGATTATTTATTTATGGGGACTCGATTCTGTTCCCAATGATCAACTTACAACAGAGACCATCCTTCAGGCAGAAGACGATTCATCTCGTACCATGATGAACGTGATGAAAAAACTGAACTCCACCAACTACGAGAAGAAACCTGAAATCTGGATGGCTACCTCCGGTGCACAATCCGTTGGAGGAAATCCAGAAACCGTTGAGCTTTCCCAGGCAGGACTAAGGGGTGTAAACAGGGTGATTGTAAATGAATTTCCCATTTTCAATTCCACCATGGTTGATTTCAGCAATCCGGTTCACCCAGAAGAGATAGATGCATTCATCGAAGAAATACTTGCAGGAGATAAGGAAGATGAGATCGCCTTCAGGGGAAGAAAACGATTTATTAACAGGCTGGAAAGGATTTCCACTGATAGTATTGCACATTCTGCAGAGCGGACATTCCCTGCAGAGGGCTCGGCCCACACCTTAAGTATAGATGAGTATGGTGTCCTTGACAACCTGGTTATAAGGGAAACATCCCGCAAGGAACCAGCCGAAGATGAAGTTGAGGTGCAGGTCAAAACATCAGCGCTGAACTTCCGTGATATCATGCTTTCTATGGGACTCCTGACCGATGATGCCATAATGGGTGGATTGTTCGGGAGGACTATGGGACTTGAATGTGCCGGTATCGTAACTGCGATCGGAGAGGAAGTAAAGAATGTTAAGGTCGGCGATGAGGTCATGGCTACTGCACCACGTTGTATCAGCGGATATGCCTATCCAAAAGCCTTTCATGTTGTACAGAAACCGGCAGGCATCAGCTTTTATGAAGCGGCCACACTGCCAGTTGTTTACACAACTGCATATTATTCCCTGGTGCATCTTTGCCGTATCCGCAAAGGGGAAAAGATTCTTATTCATGCAGCTGCAGGAGGCGTAGGTATTGCCGCCATACATATTGCCAATGCTGTAGGTGCAAAGATCTATGCCACGGTCGGAAACAATGAAAAGAAAGCCTACATCGAAAGCCTTGGTGTCAGGCCTGAAAATATAATGAATTCAAGAACGCTTGAATTTGCCGACCAGTTGATGGAACTTACCAATGGGGAGGGTGTGGATATTGTTCTTAATTCACTCTCTGGTGAAGCCATCTTTAAAAGTATCAGGTGTTTAGCTCCTTACGGTCGGTTTGTCGAGATTGGCAAAACGGATATTTACCGCAACAGTAAGCTGGGACTCCAACCCTTTGGTAACAACCTTTCCTATTTTGGAGTTGATATAGACAGGCTCTTCAAGCAAAAAGAAGAATTCAGCGGGGAATTGTTTCAGGAATCCATAGATTTCTTTGTAGAGAATAAATTTCCGGCGCATCCTACGCATATGTTCCCAATCTCGGAAATCAAAGATGCTTTCCAGTTTATGGCCGCTGCCAGGCATATTGGTAAAATCATAATAAGCATGGAAGGTGAAGTCCAGGTTGCTCCACCAAAGGAAATTCAGTTTGTGGATAATGCTTCTTATCTAATAACCGGGGGTTGTTCCGGATTTGGACTCTACGTTGCCGACTGGATGACTACAAAAGGGGCAAAAAACCTTGTCCTGATGAGTAGAACCGGTCCCAAGACAGATGATGAAAAATTGCTTGTTGACAAAATGCGTGAACGGGGCGTAAATGTGATGATCGCCAAAGGGGATGTTTCGGTACGGGAAGATGTTAACCGGATAATGCAGGAGGTTAGGTCAAAGATGCCTCCTCTTAAAGGAATCCAGCATGCGGCTATGGTGCTTGATGATGGCGGCATCCCTGAGATTGATCACGAACGCTATCTTAAGGTATTTAAACCAAAGGGTATTGGATGCTGGCTGCTGCATGAAGCTACTCTGGATATGGACATGGATCATTTTGTATTGTATTCTTCCATATCATCAATATATGGTAATCCTGGACAGGTAAGTTATGTTGCAGGAAACAGTTTCCTTGAAAACTTCGCCCAGTACAGGAGATCACAGGGCATGACTGCCAGTACAATCAACTGGGGGGTACTTGGAGATGTGGGATTTGTGGCGAGACAGGGGAATGTAGGTGGATTACTGTACAAGCAGGGCTGGAAAACCTTCACCCTTAAACAATCGACCGATATCCTGGAACAGATGCTGTTGACGAACCCGGTTCAGCGGGTAGCTACTGATTCTGACTGGGAAATGGTTGGTAATTTTTATCCCCACTCATGCGAAACAAGCCGTTTCGGCCATCTCATCAAAGAGAAGGAATTATCAGCAGGATCCGCTGCAGGTGCAGGAGATGGTGGATTGAAGACCGCTCTTAAGGAATTAGACAAAGAAGAAAAATTTGATGTATTATTAACCCACCTGCTGGATACATTTGCCAGGGTGCTTGGGTCTACAGCAGATAAGATAGATACTAACGAACCGGTCACCAAATATGGACTGGATTCTCTTATGGCTAACCAGATCAGGAATTGGATACAGAGCAGTTTATCTGTTGATTACTCCATGATGCAAATCATGAAGGGTCCGACTCTTGAAGAACTTGCTGAACAGGTCCTGGACCAGTTGAATGGTCAGTTGAGCGGAGGGGATGGCCATGGAGAGGAGAAAACGGAATTGGATAAATGGGTGCTTCGGACCAACAGGATTGATAACCCGAGAATGCGACTCTTCTGTCTTCCCTATTTTGCCGGTGGTGCCTCTGTGTACAGCTCCTGGCAGGAGTCCCTGCAGGATGGAATTGAGGTTTGTGCCATTCAATATCCCGGACGTGAGGAGCGTATGGGGGAAGATCCAATTGACAACTATCTCGACCTTGTTAAAGCAATCTCAGATGTTATCGATCCACTGCTAAACTGTCCCATAGCATTTTATTGTCATAGTGCAGGGGCGGGCATCGGACTCGAACTGACAAGGTATCTGAGACGGGAAAAAGGCATTCAACCTGTTAAATTTATCGTTGGCGGATGGCGCTCACCCCACATGGTGAGTCCTTTTAAATTCCTTGATGCCATTCAGGATGATGAGGTTTATATGGATAAAAATATTCCCAATATTGTCAATCACCTTAGATCGCTGGAAATTTCTGAGTCGGTACTTCAGAATAAGGAACTAATTGAAGAGATGCTACCTGCTCTTCGTGCCGATATACTTCTGGGCAAACGATACAAATACTATGAAGATGAACCCATGAGTTGTCCCCTTACCGCCTTAGCGGGAAAAGATGATACAGTTTTCCAGGGGGGACAGATCAAAGCCTGGAAGAAACACACATCGGGCGAATTCAATTTTAGAATGGTGAATGGAAGTCACCTTTTCTGCCGGGATAACAAAGAAGAGCTGCTGGAAATACTCACTGAAGAATTAAGCGAGTTTGTTATTGTCTGATGTTTTATATCCTGAATCAAGCTGAAACAGAACCTTTCCCTCGTCTTGTGAAGGGAGAAATCCATCTGTGGACAATCTCACTTGATGCATCAAAAAACCAGATTGAGCGTATAACGACTGTTTTATCACCCGGGGAAATAGAGAAAGCATCTTATTACAAATTTGAACTCTTACAGCATAATTATATTGTTACCCAGGCTGTTCTAAAGATGCTGTTATCGCATTATCTGGAAATAAGTCCCCCGGATATTAAATTGGGAGCCCACAAAAAAGGCAAACCCTACCTGCTCAATGATGGCTCTCTTTTTTTTAATATTTCCAATTCGCATAATCTCTGTGCGTATGCCTTTTCAAGAGATGCTGAAGTGGGAATTGATATCGAAAGAATACGGGAACTCCCTGATCTCGACCTGCTTATTGAGAAAAATTTAACTCCCAGGGAAAGAAAATATTTACAGAAAGATCCGGATAGTAAACTCAAAAGATTTTTCCAGTTCTGGACCTTCAAGGAGTCTTATCTAAAGGCCATCGGAGAAGGACTGCGCCTCACGCAGGAAAATCTTGATTTTTCAATTGACAACGGAACCATAAGGCTGCAATCTGCAAACAGCGGATTTGATGATGCTGTCTGGCAGTTTAAGGGCTTTTCGTTTGAAGATAATTACACCGGTACACTTACCTATACAGGAAAGGAAACTATCATCAAAGAAATGAGTTTAGCTTTAGATCCCTGAATCCCGAAACTGCCTGAATACCGGATTACCTTAATCCCCGAATGTTCTGAACCCGGTCTTAATATGTGTTTCCCTGTTTGACAGTGTTATTACCGGCATCTTTGCCCGGTTCAGAAGCTGATGGGTAAGGTTGCTCATGAAATTCAGGGTTTTTGACTGTTCTTTCATGATTGTTATGAGATCTGCTTCAACAGAATCTGAATAAACCACAATAAGGTCGATAATATTATCGCCATAGAGAGATTTGGTTTTATAAGAGATTCCCTGGGACTTTAAATATCCTGCGGCCTGTTTTGAATAGGCTGCCAGCCTATCTGTGATCCTTTTTCCTTTGGAAGTGCTTACTGTAATGATATGGACCTGGGCATCGAAAAGCTTGGCCAATGTAGCGGTAAACGGCACCTTCTGCCTTGTATCAATGGTAACATCGATCGGCAAAACGATCTTTTTTATATCCTTGGGGACATGTCCGGTACTTGTTGTAATAACCGGTTTTTCAGTGGCTGAGATTATCTTGAATGCATTACTCCCCATGAAAAATTCTTCAAATCCCGAACCTCCATGCGTAGAAGTCACAACAAATCCTTCGGTATGCGATTCGACCTGTCCGACAATTTCCTTGTAAATCTTACCTGATTTTATAATATATTTTAAGGTAGAATTGTTTTTAATTTTTGGCTCGTATTTGTCCAGGATTTCCTTGAATTTCTTCGTGGCCCATTGTTTTTCTTCCTCAAAATGTCCCGGACTGTTGTAGTCAGAACTTTTCTTCTGGACATAAACCAGGCGGATGTTTGTATCAGCTTTGGAGGCGAAAAGCAAGGCAAGATCTATTCCCTTTAAAGAATCCTTCGAAAAATCTACAGGAATGATAATGTTATTCATGGCTGTGCTTTTGATGATTTAGCTAATTTAAGAAATTATTTGCTTACCTGCGATCAGCTGAACATGTGTTATTAACGATACCGCTAAAGCAGGCATTATTGTTAAATTGTTACTTTTAGCAGAAAAATGACAAAAGTTGTTGCAGGAATTGATATAGGCGGAACCTTTACTAAAATAGGTATCGTTGATCAGGCCGGGAAAGTATATGCAGATGATTCGATAGCTCTGGATGCCCAATCGTCTATAGAAAAATACCTTAAGGATCTTGAAGCTTCCGTGAGGAGACTTTTTGATGAGTCCGGTGAAAATATGGAATTCGCGGGGATTGGTATCGGGGCGCCCATGGGCAATTATTACAGCGGCACCATTGAACACGCGCCCAATCTCAACTGGGGAGAAGTTATTCCAATGGTAAACATGATAGAAGACCGCTTTTCAGTTCCCACTGCCATAACAAACGACGCAAATGCAGCAGCCCTTGGTGAAATGATGTACGGGTCAGCAGTTGACATGAAAGATTTTATAGTGATCACACTTGGCACCGGACTCGGATCTGGTATTGTGGTAAACGGAAACGTAGTCTACGGACACGATGGACTGGCCGGAGAACTCGGTCATGTAAATGTTCAACCGGACGGACGGCATTGCAACTGTGGATTAAGAGGCTGCCTCGAAACATATGTATCTGCCACCGGGATTAAACGGACGGTTTTCGAACTGCTTGCCCGGAGAAATGATCCTTCTGAATTGAGAGATATTCCTTTCGGGGAATTAACAGCAAAAAACATATCAGAGGCTGCTGAACGGGGAGACCTTATTGCAAGTAAGGCTTTTGGCAGAACCGGCAGGACACTCGGAAGAAGCCTTGCCAACGTGGTGGCCCTTTTAGGCCCCAAAGCAATTTTTCTGCTGGGGGGACTGGCAAATGCAGGGGACCTGCTTTTCAAGCCGGTTCAGGAAAACCTGGAAATAAATCTTCTTTACAACTACAAGGGTAAAGTGGAAATTTTGCCATCAGGCCTCAGCAAAGGAAATACGGCCGTACTTGGTGCTGCCGGTTTGGCCTGGAAGGAAGTTCTTGGTTAGAGCCCTCCTTCAATGATCTCAGTACCTTCCGGAACGGGCTCCTCCTCCGATACGCCCTCATTTTCATCCCCGGACGCACCCTCCTCCGTCTCGGACACCGGGTTCTCGATCTCCCAGTTTACTTCCAAATCAAAATTGGAGCGAAGTGTAAGCGTACCCTCACTATATTCCACAGTTTCGGGCTGAATGTGTTCCAGATAGTCTCCCGTATTCCATTCCCCGTCCTCGTTACTGTCGTGGATAAGTTTCAGGATAAAACCGGCCGGCTCCATGTAATCGAATTCCACAATTCCGTCCTCTCTCACAATCTTGCTGCGAATTACTTTTTGGCCTTTATCAAGTACCTGTATGATCTTTTGTCCCCTGACCCCTGAAAGATTCAGCAGAATCCTGCTGTAATATTCCGGATCCTTGGTACGGAATCGCAGATTAATTGTATCATTGGTTAATCCGTAAATATCAGTAAAGGCTCCGGGGTATATATCCAACTTATAAGTTGTAATCCCCTCCCAGTCAACATTCAGTAAATACCTCCTGAGTTTAACTTTGTCATGATCCAGGGAATACGGCACAGCAATTTCAAGGGTGTCTTCAATTTTAACAAGGTTGATCCGTGAAGTGTCAATCTCTAATACAGGATGCTGTGAAATGATAGGCATCGGCCTGTAAATGTCCTGCTCCCGGCCACCTTCCGGGCCGGCAGTAATAGTCAACCATTCGGTATCATCCCCCACTGCATCTTTGTCCCGTCTCCTGGTCCTGACCTCCTTCTTTGCTGGTTCACGGTAGTTAAACTTCAGTGTATCGTAAAAGGGTACCATGTTCAGGAGCGAATCTGAGGCAAGGTATGTGGCTAGCATTGTAAGGCTGTCCCTTTTATAAATAAGTGAATCGGTGATCCAGTATACGAAAGTATCGTTCATTACATGTTTCTCGAAAATATACCAGTCCCCTTCAGGTTCAAAATCAAATGGCTCAAGCAGTACCGTGTCTTCAACCCTTTTATTAAAACGCATTGTAAACCATCGACGGTCCTTGCGGGTATTTTCTACAAGGTATTGCTGGCTATTGTCTTCCTGAAAAATGGACACATCAACGAAAATGCTCCATGGAGCAAGGTCTGCCAGGGTGATGGAATCGTCTTCCTCAAGCAGGGTTGAATCTACGAGGATCATGTCGAGCGTATCAAAGAGCCCAAGAACCAGGGAATCATCTGCCGATAAAGTGATACTGTCACCATGAGCCAGGGCCATCATATATTCCATTGCAAGCCATGCAGAATCAGGCCTTAGTCCCATTTCCACATTTTCCTCAGAAGAACCGGTTTCATCCCCCGGTATTGAATCAAACATAGAGGATAAGAGAAGGAATGCTGAATCCACAAATCCGATGAATTCTTCGGGGACATCGTATTTATAATTGCGGTTCAGGTCCTGCAGTGCAAAAAGCTTGTAGGTATCAGCCCTGAGATTATTGATCAGGAAATTTCCTTTTTCATCCGCGAGTCCCACATAATCAGGTAAATCCTTTAGCGGTGCAGAATCTGCCATGTCTGAATAAAGCAAAAGGAAAACCTTTTCTTCAAGGGGCTGGAGATCAAATGCCTTCAAAACACTTCCCAGTACGGCAAGTGAATCAAGGTGTCCTCCTGTGGAGAACACGAATTCGAAATTCAACAGGACATTCCCCTCGTTAAGATCCTGGATGGATTCCCCGAAGCTGAATGTATAGGTGGTACTGTCGCGAAGCTCTTCAAACCATTCAATAACCAGGGTTTTTCCTCTTAACCTTACCTCGGGCCTCTCCTCGAGTGGCGGTGATACCACCATTTCCTGGCCGATGGCAGCGGTTTTAATATACTCGTCAAAGGTGATTTCAAACTTATTGTCATCATAATTGACAGAATAGTTCAGCGGCTTTGACTTTTCAATCACAGGGGGGGACTTATCTCTCGGACCGCCTACCGGTGCTCCGATTTTTGCACAATCAGCCAGAATAAGAAGCAGAAAAAACGAAAGGAGGATATGAAAAATTCTGTTCAACTTTGATTATCTTTAGCGCCTTGGGTTAAATCCCGGAACAAAATTATACTTTTTACTACGTAATAAACGAACGATCATGATTTTTGGTGCAATTAACTGGGATATGAATCCCGAGATATTCCGGATTGGCAATTTTGCAGTGCGCTGGTACGGCTTGCTGTTCGCCTCCGGATTTTTTTTCGGCTACCTAATTTTCATGAAGTTTTTCAAAAAAGAGGGTCTGTCAGTAGAACTGCTTGACAAACTCACCATTTATATGGCCCTCGGAACAGTTATCGGAGCACGAATTGGACACTGCCTGTTCTATGAACCAGAATATTACCTCAGCAATCCCATTGAGATCCTGAAGATTTGGCGGGGGGGACTGGCAAGCCATGGTGCAGCAATCGGGATACTGATTGCTCTCTGGCTATTTGAAAGAAAACATAAGAGGAAATTCATTTGGACCATCGATCGAATAGTGGTTGTGGTAGCACTGGCCGGAGCATGTATTCGACTTGGAAACCTGATGAATTCAGAGATTTATGGGATTGAAACGACTCTTCCATGGGGATTTGTATTTATCCGGAACCTGGAAGTGGTTCCTAAACACCCCACTCAGATTTATGAGGCTCTGGCGTATCTGTTAACCTTCGTGTTATTAGTCTGGCTTTATTTTAAAAAGGACGGAAAAACCCGTCCCGGAATGCTATTCAGTATTTTCCTGATACTTGTTTTCGGAATGCGTTTTCTCATAGAGTTTATTAAGGAAGACCAGGTCGACTTCGAATCAGGCATGGCGCTTAATATGGGACAATGGCTCAGTATTCCGTTTGTCATTTTTGGTGTGGGACTCCTGGTCTGGTCTCTCAGAAAAGCCCCAAAAGTCTGATCACTCTTTATCGTCCCCTAATTCATAGTTTCCGGAGTACCCCTGCTGATCTTTCTGTTTTGTAAAATTCCGTATATTTCCCTCCGGTTTGAACGAACACGAGACAGTCATGGAAAAAGCAGAGAGAAATCAATTTGAAGCCGAATTAAGAAATGGCGTAAAGGGAGATGTTTCATTCGATGATTACACTCTTGGGATTTACGCTACAGATGCCAGCATCTACCAGATAATGCCCATTGCTGTAGTAGTTCCCGCCGATGAGCAGGATGTCAGGTCTGCCATTCAGGTTGCCCAAAAATACAATATCAGCATTGTGCCCCGTGGAGGAGGAACAAGTTTAGGGGGACAGGCAGCCGGGAGTTCCCTGATCCTCGATTTTTCCAAATACATGAACCAGATACTGGAAGTAAATGTCAGGGAAAAATGGGCCAGGGTCCAGCCAGGAATTGTTCTTGATGAACTGAATGCCTTTCTCAAACAATACGGATTGCATTTTGCACCCGATCCTGCCACCAGCAGCCGGGCAACCGTTGGTGGTATGATAGGGAATAATTCATCCGGAACCAAGAGTATAATCTACGGAATCACCCGTGATCATGTAATTGAAACAAAGACTCTTCTCTCAGACGGATCTGTTTTTAATTTCAAGGCTTCTCCGATCGGAGAACAGCTTGAGAAACTCGAAAAAACAAGTGGCCGTGAATATCAGCTGATCAGCGGATTTAAAAAAATCATTGATGACAATCATGATGATATCACCAAGGCTTTTCCCGACATAATGCGACGGGTACAGGGCTACAACCTCGATTCTTTTGTCAATACGGATAACTGGAACCTGTCAAACCTGATGACAGGATCAGAAGGGACACTTGGAGTGATACTTGATGCCAAGGTGAACCTTGAGCCTTTGCCAAAAAGTAAAATATTATGTGCTGTTCACTTTACAGACCTTATTGAATGTATAGGCACAGTGTCAACAATTCTGGATCACAAGCCTTCAGCGGTTGAGATTATGGACGAGGATGTAATTATCAGGGCTAGAAAAAATCTGAGTATAGCACCCCTCACAGACTGGGTCGAGGGAGATCCGAAAGGCATACTGGTGGTTGAATTTTTTGGCAACACAGACGAAGAAGTCAAAAAGAAAGCAGAACTACTCGCCTCCGATCTTCAGGAAAAGAAAAAAGGATATGCCTGGCCTATACTATCCGAACCAGGCCAACAGGGTAAGGTATGGGCAGTAAGAAAAAACGGTCTGGGCCTTATGCTTGGGATAAAGGGAGACCGAAAACCTCTTGCATTTATAGAAGATGCTGCCATCCCTATTGAACATCTTCCGGAATACATCAATAATATACTTAAGTTCTGCCGGGAGAGAGATGTACCCGTTGCCATGTATGCTCATGCCAGTGTGGGACTCATACATGTGCGGCCTGTGTTGAATCTGAAGCAGCAGATTGACATTGACAACATGAAAGCCATTGCCAGGCACTCGTTTGAATTGGTCAAAAGATTCGGTGGTTCCCTTAGCGGGGAACACGGTGACGGTCGCACCCGCAGTCCTTTCCTGGAAGAATATTTCGGTCCAAAGGTATACGGGGCCTTCAGGAAGGTCAAGGAACTGTTCGACCCGGACGGGATAATGAATCCGGGGATCATCGTAGATCCGGGTCCCATGGATGCAAACCTGCGCTATGGTACAGAGTATGAGACCCCTGATGTCCCCTCAGAATACAAATACCGGGAGGACGGAAGCTTTGCAGCCGCTGTTGAAATGTGTACTGGTGTCGGGGACTGCAGGCAGAACCTTGGGGGACTCATGTGCCCCTCCTACCGTGCAACCCGCGATGAGGAGCATTCCACACGGGGAAGGGCCAACGCCCTCCGCCTTGCCATGACCGGGCAGATGGGAAAGGAAGGATTCGGGAGTCGCGAGTTATTCGAAATAATGGATCTCTGCCTTTCATGCAAAGGATGTAAATCAGAATGCCCCAGCAATGTGGATGTGGCCAAACTTAAAGGTGAATTCCTGCAAAAGTACAGGGAAAAAAACGGTACCACCCTGAGAGATAAATTTGTATCCAGCTCAACATCCATGGCAAAAAATTTCTCCGGCTGGAAGGCCCCGATCATAAACGGGGTGCAGAAAACCATGCTTTTCAGAAAGACACTTCAATGGATGGCAGGGATTGACAGCCGAAGAGTGCTTCCCTCGTATGCCAGAAAACCATTTCACAGGTGGTTTGACAATAAACCAGGGGTCAACGGACAACATACCAAAAGAGTGGTTCTGTTTGATGACACCTATATGAACTACCACGAAACAAATGTGGGTATCTCTGCAGTTGAATTGCTGGAATCCTGCGGTTATCAGGTCATTCTTGCAAAAGCCGGGTGCTGCCAGAGACCCAGCATTTCTCACGGATTCCTTAAAAAGGCAAAATCAGAGGGTACAAAAACAATTCAGAACCTTAAAAAATATATTGATGAGGGACTAAAAATTGTCGTCTGTGAGCCAGGCTGTGCATCAGCACTGACCGATGATCTTCCGGACCTGATCGATGATGAGGATCTCGGTAAAAGCATTCAGGAACATGTCATGATGATCGATATTTTCCTCGACAATGAGATCAAAGCCGGGAATATTGATACTCCATTGACATCTGACTTTAAAAAACTGATAGTCCACGGTCACTGCCACCAGAAATCACTTTATGGAACCACGGCTATGGAAAGAGTCCTTAATCAAATTCCCGGCATGGACGTTGAGGTGCTTGATGCGGGATGCTGTGGAATGGCGGGATCCTTTGGATATGAAAAAGAACACTTTGAGCTTTCGATGAAAGTGGGTGAGGATCGGCTGTTTCCTGCAGTCCGGCATAAAGATAATGATGCAGAAATTGTCGCCTGTGGATTCAGTTGCCGCCACCAGATCTCGGATGCTACTGGTGTAAAAGCAAAACACTGGGTGGAGGTTCTCAGGGGATCAGTAAAATCGGATTAGTCCAATTTAAATAATTAAGTATCTTTAACTCCTTTATTATTAGAGTTGAAAGAGACAGGAATATTTTACGGCAGCAGTTCGGGTAATACCGAAACCGTTGCCATGAAGATCTTTGAGTGGATTGGGAAAGATAAGTCTTCTGTGAAGGATGTCGCCGACTCCAGAGCTGGGGATTTGCTTTATTTCGATCTGCTGATTCTCGGCATTCCAACCTGGGGAATTGGAGAGATGCAGGATGACTGGGCTGTTTTTCTCGCGGGACTTGAGGATATGGATCTGACAGGTAAAAAAGTTGCCATTTTTGGACTTGGTGATCAGGAATCATACCCCGATACATTTTCGGATGCACTGGGTACACTTTATGATTCTCTCAGCGAAACAGGTTGCGAGATAATTGGCAGCTGGTCTACCCTGGGATATGAATTTGTGGAATCCGGCGCATTGCGTGACGGGATGTTCGCGGGACTGGTACTTGATGAAGAAAACCAGCAGCAACTTACGGATCTGCGCATAAATGACTGGCTTAAAACAATCATACCAAATGGCAAATCCGAAGGTCAACCTTCTCATATTTGATTGATTTTTCAGGGCTATAATCCGGATTTGTTGGATGAAGATTCTTTACTTGTTGATTCTGTTTGGTTTAACCAGCCGAATCTGTTTATTTTGTACCCTTATTGACAATCCTTAAACCAATACAATTTTCAATGGAAGGGAATGTTTTATTCGCACTGGGCCTTACACTGTTCGCGGGACTCTCAACCGGGATCGGATCTGCCATGGCATTTTTTACCAAAACAACCAATACTAAATTTCTGAGCACCTCTCTCGGATTTTCAGCCGGGGTAATGATTTATATATCCTTTACCGAGATCCTTGGAAAGGCCAATCAACTTTTACAGGCAAGCTATGGGATTTCAACCGGAAGCTGGTACGCCGCTCTTTCTTTCTTCGGGGGAATTGCCATAATAGCAATCATTGACTCCCTGGTACCATCCTTTGAAAATCCACATGAAATCCGAAAAGTGGAAGACATTGGACTGAGCACGCAAAATGGACAGAAGAACGGGTTGATGAGAATGGGACTTTTCATGGCTCTCGCAATTGCCATGCATAATTTTCCTGAGGGACTTGCAACTTTTGCAGCCGCCATGGTAGATCCCACCCTTGCCGTGCCTATAGCTGTAGCCATTGCCATACACAACATCCCGGAAGGAATTGCGGTTTCTGTACCCATTTATTATGCTACAGGGAATAAACGAAAAGCCTTTCTCCTTTCTTTTGCCTCGGGTCTGGCTGAGCCTATTGGGGGACTGATAGGATATCTGTTTCTTGCTTCGATATTGAATGATTCTGTACTTGGAGTTCTTTTCGGTGGGATTGCCGGGATTATGGTTTTTATATCTGTTGACGAATTGCTGCCAACTGCACGTGAGTATGGGCATCATCACCTTGCCATTTATGGATTGATCGCAGGTATGGCTGTAATGGCCGTTAGCCTTCTGTTGTTTATTTGATAAAAAAATGTCGGAACATCATGCACATCATCATTCTTCAGCCGGGATCAGCGAGAAAAATCTCCTGGCCGCTGTTGTCCTGAATTTCGCCATTGCTGCGGCTGAAATAGTAGGAGGGATCCTCTCAAACAGCCTCGCCCTTCTTTCCGATGCATTGCATAACCTCGGAGATGGATTTGCCGTACTGCTGGCCTATATCGCACACAGGGTCAGCAAACGGGAATCAAACAATCGTAAAACTTTCGGATATAAGCGGGTGGAGATTCTTGCCGCTTTTATCAACGCCATCATCCTTGTTGCCATTTGCATATTCCTGATATTCGAGGCAATTGAACGTTTCCAGAATCCAGCCCCCATAAAGGGCGCCATCATGTTCTCGGTTGCTACTGTCGGACTGGTAGCAAACCTTGTAGCAGTCATCCTGCTAAAGGCAGATTCCAAAAAAAACATTAACATCCGGGCAGCCTACCTTCACCTTATGGGTGACACCCTTTCCAGTATCGTGGTTATCATTGGCGGTCTTCTGATATGGAAATTCGGGATCTACTGGATCGATCCTCTGATCACATTGCTTATCAGCCTGTACATACTTAAAGAAACTTTTCTGCTGCTGCGCGACAGCTTCAATATCCTTATGCAATCTGCCCCGAAAGACATTGACCTGGAAAAAGTAAAATCCGAAGTAGAAAAAGTTGAAGGTGTCAAAAACATCCATCATGTTCATCTCTGGAGCCTGAACGACCGGCAGGTGCATTTCGAGGGACATGTGGACCTGGTGCAGGATATGTCCGTAAGCCAGGCCAGCACTCTAAACAAGCAGATTAGCCGCCTGCTTCACGACCGTTTCGATATAGAACATACCACCCTCCAGATGGAATTTGGTTGCTGTGAGGAAAACCATCTGATCAACGAAGCCTGAACCACGATTGGGGATGGCCCGATTATTCACACCCAAAATTATGTACGATTATTCATTAATTATATGAATATAGATGTATTAAATTATTTTTATTTGCATTAACAGTCCATTCAATTATGACCCACATACTACAATACCTGAGTGCTTTTGCAGACCTGACCATGGAAATGGCTCCATACCTGCTCCTTGGCTTCCTTTTCGCGGGCATACTCTATGTCTGGTTCCCGAAAAAGAAGGTCTACAAATACCTTGGGAAACCCAATACGGCCTCGGTCATTAACGCTGCCCTGATCGGCATTCCGCTACCGCTCTGTTCCTGCGGGGTCATCCCCACCGGGATCTCATTCTACAACAGTGGCGCATCAAAAGGTTCATCGGTTTCCTTCCTGATCTCCACCCCCCAGACCGGCGCAGATAGTCTCATGGTAACCTATTCGATGCTCGGACTGCCAATGGCCATTATTAAACCCATCATAGCACTGTTCACAGGGGTTTTAGGCGGATTCATGACCAATAAACTTGACAGGAACGAGAACAGGCGGAAAGAACCAATCATGGCAGACAAGTCCCTCATCGCCGGGCCTGCTATGAACCTGAACAAACCTGTTATAGCTGGCAACCTGGTATTGGCGGATGGCAGCAATTCAGCTAAGGCTGGAAATGGAGTCCCGAATGACAATGGAAATGGCAATTCGGCTGAGACCGAAAATGGCGCTTTAGACCGCTCACTCCGGGGGATGTTACGTTATGCTTTCGTGGAATTCCTTGAAGACATAGCTAAATGGCTCGTAATTGGGCTTGCGCTGGCAGCACTGATAGAAATCCTGGTGCCCGAATCCTTCTTCACTTCCTACCTGGGGAATGAATACCTGGGAATGCTTCTGGTACTTGCAGCTGCAGTACCACTCTACGTTTGCGCCACCGGATCTGTCCCCATTGCAGCAATCCTGATGCTCAAGGGATTATCGCCAGGCGCGGCAATTGTATTCCTGATGGCCGGTCCCGCTACAAACGCAGCTACCATGACCGTTATTGGGAATGTCTTTGGTCGACGCACACTGGTACTTTACCTGATATCCATTATCGCCGGCGCATATTTTTTCGGAGTTATAGTCAATGAATTTTTGCCCAGGGAATGGTTTTTAAATCCACTGGCAGATTTTCATGCCGGTCCACACGAACATGGATTTCTTCCCATGTGGCTGAATCTCGGATCGGGAGTTTTACTTGGTGGACTCATCCTCTATGCTCTTTATAATAAATACATATCGGGATATTTTAAATCCCGCGATACAACGCAGACAAATCAAACTGAAACAGACATGAATAATATTGAAGTAACTGTAAAAGGCATGACCTGCAATCACTGTAAAGCAACCGTTGAAAACAATGTGGCAGCCATGGACGGAATTGATTCGGCCCAGGTAGATCTGTCTACTGAAAAAGTCTCGATCCGGGGAGAAAATGTGGACCTGGAGAAAGTGAAGGAAAAAATTGAAAGCCTGGGATACAAGTTCTTTGGAAAGGATTAAACTCTGAATGCAGGCTCCATAATCTGGATTTCAGAACTCAGTATTCCTGCCGAGCCGGCGACGGATTTCCAGTTGTTTACCGCACTCATAACCTCGGCCATTATTTCATCCATCCCGGAGATTTTTAACTTGAATAATTCCCCAACACTTCTTGCAAGTTCAAAATCAAGTGCATTGTTTTCCATATCGATATTCAGAGCCAGTCCATCTTTATCAATGGATGGATTCACATCGAAGGCCGGAGACAAATGCCATCCAGCCTTGTCCAAAATGAATCCGTGATTCCTGAGGTGATCATCGGTGTTTGAAATAGCAATATTAAACACGATTCGTCTCCATAACTGATGCAGATCCTTTTCAACATCAGATCCTGAGAATTGAATGAACTCAGCTATTTCAAGATAACTTGGGGGATTATCCCTAATGGCTTCCTCTGAGTTTCCTGTCATCGTCATGGCCGAGGAATAATGGAGCCTTTTGTCAAGGATCCTGTCAAATCTTTTGGTAATAAAAGTATGGTGCCTGCCAGCAATTTGCTGAACCATTGATTCCGACATATTTATGCCTGCCAATCCAGAGAGCTTGAAAGCTATGAACTCCCATAGACCCTTATCTACAACGTCAGATCTGGATGGAAATTTTGCAATCCACAAATGATTATCCTGGCTCTAATCTAAGACTGGATAGATATAATTTGTACCTTTGTTGCCAGTATACTGACACACACTGGAATGTCAACAAAAGAACAGATAATAGAATTGTTTAAAGAATTGAATGGAAAAGATAAAAGTATATTATTAAATGAATTAGGCGATTTGAAGAGCAACAAAGAACAGATAAAGGTTGATAATATTGGCAATTGCCCCTATTGTCAAAGCAATCATACTGTTAAAAACGGCAAGCACAAAGGAAACCAGCGATACCTTTGTAAAGCCTGTAACCGTAATTTCATATACTCTACTGGCACCGCCCTTCAGGGAATCAAGAAAAGGGGTCAATTTGAGGAGTATAGGTCCATTATGCTCAACGAGGGAATTGTACCACTGAAAACCATGAGCCGCAGATTGGATATAAGTGTACAAACAGCTTTTGACTGGCGTCATAAAATACTATGCGGCTTAAGGTCAAACATTGGTGATTTTGAAAACATTACCGAGGTTGACGATATTTGGTTCTTGTACAGTCAAAAAGGAAGGCAAGGCTTGAAATATTCACGAAAACGGGGAGGTAGCAAGCGTAGGGGCGATAATGATTTCCAAGTTAAGCTCTTGGTTACATCAGACAGGAACAACACCAATGATATGTCGGTTGTCCGAATAGGACGGCTAAAGGCAAAAGATATTGAAAGGAAAATCGGCGATAGAATTGGGGATGATGTGACCTTGGTTTCGGACAAGCACCCCAGTATTAAGTCTTTTGCCAAGAAAAACAAAATAAATCATGTGAGTTTCAAATCATCAAAGCATATAAAGGATGATGTCCATCACGTGCAAACCGTAAACGGTTTAGCATCAAGGCTTAAAGGGGAGTTGAATCACAAATTACGAGGTGTATCAACAAAATACTTGCAGAGCTATGCTAATTGGTTTCAATTTGTTGAAAGTCATAAAAACAAAGTGAACTTGTTGAAAGACAAGGACATTGGTTTAACCAACAAGCAGCAATGGAACACCTTTACAAGTATTGAAAAACAGTACGCTAATTTCATAAAAAAATATTCCGTAAGAACTTATCGGTGTCCAACAAAAAGAAATTGGAAAACGGCATTAAAGGACACCAAAAGTATTGTTAATGTGGGATATATGTAAAATACCTATCCTTTTTTAGAATAGAGCCA
>DRHS01000256.1 GCA_011053095.1 Bacteroides sp. | reverse complement strand
GTTTAAGTCCCACGAAGCATGGCATGAGTCAAGAAGGACAGATGTTCCGCTAATGCCTGCAGCTCCCGGCTCAGCATTTCCCGGACACAACCGTCCTCCTTTCCGATATCCCTATGCTGATGATGAGAAGAACCTGAACTCAGTCAATGTAGAAGCGGCCATGAATGGTGTTGTAGACCATTTCTGGGGCAAGCAGTTATGGTGGGATACCCGCACCGGAGTTAATTAGAAGCATATATAAGTTATTGCATATAAAAAACTGCAGACCGGAAGGTCTGCGGTTTTTTTTATTACAAATTGTAAGCAAACCGGGACATTTTGTGACAGGAAACCTTTATTATCCAGTTAGCGTGGCGGATTCATAGTAATAATATTTTTTTTAATCAACAGAATTCCTCGAGGTTCTACCTCGGGGTAAAGAGCGGAAAAGTTTGAAAAACGGCAGGTTTTTCATAAAAAACAAAAAATCCGCTTAATACCTCGATGGCTCTGCCTCGGGGTAGTTTATTCGGGAGTTTTTTTATAGTTTTGACCAGAGTATTAATTATTGACCACTGTTTTTTAACCTAAAATTTTTATCTATGAAAAGATTTACAACTTTTCTGGTACTTCTTATGTTTGCTAGTATAGGACTAATTCAGGCGCAGGAAGTTCAGATCACAGGTAATGTAACAAGTTCAGAAGATGGACAGCCATTACCTGGGGTATCCGTTGTTGTAAAAGGGACTACCATCGGAACTGTTACCAACTTTGACGGTAACTTTGATCTGGCAGTCTCCGGAGATGTTAGCACACTGGTTTTTAGCTTTATAGGCATGAAGACCCAGGAGGTTGGCATCAGCGGCCAAACCGTCGTCGACGTGGTTCTAGAACCTGATGTTGTCGGAATTGACGAGGTCGTTGTAACAGCACTCGGAATTACCCGAGAAAAAAAATCACTGGGCTATTCAGTACAGGAAGTTTCCGATGAGGAACTGAATCGTGCTAGTAATCCCAGTCTTATGACAACCCTCTCTGGCAAGGTGGCAGGTGTTGAAGTTCGTCAATCGAACGGATTCCCAGGTGCTCCTTCCCAGATTTTCATCCGCGGTGCCCGTTCCTTTAGCGGGAACAATGAGCCACTCTATGTTGTGGATGGAATGCCCATTACAAGTAGTAATGACTATGGATCAAACGTTACCACAGCATTCTACTCAAACAGGGCACTTGACCTTGATCCGAATGATATTGAGTCCATTAACGTTCTTAAGGGACAGGCAGCTGCCGCCCTTTACGGACTTCGGGCCTCAAATGGTGTTATCGTAATTACCACTAAGAAGGGTAAGATGAACGCACAGGGAAATCCCACTGTTAGCTTTACTTCCTCTTATTCAGTGGATGCTATTGCAGTTTATCCGGAGCGTCAGAATACCTGGGCACAGGGGCTGCTGGGACCTTTCTCACCAACTAGTTCCATGTCATGGGGACCAAAGATCAGCGAGCTTCCCACGGATGCCGATTATGGTGGAGATAATTTCGGGCAGCCAGGAAAATTCTTTGATCCTTATAAAGGCTCATGGCAGAATCCGGTTGCTTATGACAATCCAAGGGAATTCTTCTCAAATGGATCTACTTTTTATAACGGTATAAGCGTCAGCAACGGGAATGCACTTGGAAATTACCTTGTTTCATTTAGTAATACCTCTCAAAAAGGTATTATTGAAAGTTCCGACATGGGACGAACAAATGCCAAGGCATCTGCCTCCATCAAGCTTGGCAAAAAGTTTACCGCCGGCTTCTCGGGAAACTACTCTGACACAAAACTGAATAAACTACCCGGTGGTAATGCATCATACCTGTTTACTGTTATTGGTTCACCTGCTTCATTTG
Organism: Bacteroides sp.; assembly: GCA_011053095.1. Lineage (GTDB taxonomy): Bacteria > Bacteroidota > Bacteroidia > Bacteroidales > SM23-62 > SM23-62. Next base: position 7,629 of record DRHS01000256.1, on the reverse strand, counting down.
ACCTGATGGGCACACCCTATCACCAGGAAGGACTGAACGGAGAATATCGGCAGATCTCATACCGCCGTGGTGGAGTTGGTGACAATCCAAGATGGGCAACTCAGAATTATACATGGTTTGAGCAAACAAAGCGTTTCTTTGGTAACACATACATTGAAGGCGATCTCGCACCATGGATGAGATTTAAATATCAGCTGGGTGTTGATACCTATGCAAATGATAATGAGGAGATTTATGGAATGGGAGGTACCAGGACCGGTCAGTATATGCCTACGGCAGCAGACTATCCTTCACCAACCAATCCAAATTATGCATATATCGAGCCTACAGGAGGATCTATTGATAACTTCGGTATCACGAGGTCAACCATTAACTCTCTTGCTTCTGTTACTTTCACCAAGGATTTTGGATCGGATTGGGGAAGTTTCCTCGTTGTGGGTAACGAGATCAATGATATGAAGTCAAGATCCTGGACGATGACCGGAACAGGCTTTAACGTTCCCGGATGGGAAAATATGTCAAATACAAACGCCCAGGTTGCAGATGAGGCCAAAACCTGGAGGCGTACTGTAGGATTCTTTGGAAACCTTGCATTGAACTACCAGAGCTTGATTTATTTCAATGCCACCGGTCGTTATGACATCGTCTCCAATATGCCACGTGATAACCGCTCGTTCTTCTATCCCTCAGCATCTCTGGGATTTGTATTTACAGAACTTGGTGCATTGAAGGGTAATACAATTCTTCCTTTTGGTAAACTGCGCTTATCCTATGCTCAGGTCGGACAGGCAGGAAACTACCAGGACAATGTATACACATCAGGTGGTGGAGGTAGCGGATTTATTACTGACGGGATTGTTTATCCCCTTGGAGGTGCCACGGGTTACAAACCAAGCCGCACACTGTATGACCCGAACCTGAAACCTCAGAATACTACCAACTACGAGTTAGGGTTTGACCTTAAATTCCTCAACAACAGATTGGGAGTTGATTATACCTATTCTGATCAGACAGCTGTCGACCAGATATTTGGTGTACCTCTTGCAGGTTCTACCGGTTATGGTACCTACTTTACCAACGCCGGGGAGATGACCTCCAAGTCTCACGAGGTGATACTTTATGCTCAGCCAGTTGTAACAAATTCATTCCAATGGAGCTTTACAGCCAACTGGACAAAGATTGACAACCAGGTTGTTTCGCTCGCGGATGGTGTTGAAAGTATAAGCCTGGCTGGTTATACCACTCCGAACGTTCGTGCCTATGCAGGTTATTCTTATCCTTCCATTTATGGTGTAATGGCAGAACGTGACGACCAGGACAGAATTATTGTCGATGACAATCCTGCCAGTCCCTGGTATGGTACTCCCAACTGGGGTGAGGATGGAATCATCGGAGAGGTAACTCCGGACTTTATTCTGGGTTTCACAAACAGCTTTACTTTTCTTGGATGGATCACACTGACTGCTCAGATTGACTGGAAGCAGGGAGGAGATATTTATTCGGGATCCAACCGTCTGTTTGCGTTGTACGGAGCCGCTGGTTTTACTGAGGATCGTGAATCCACATGGAAGTATGAAGATACAGAAAATGCTCTCTCACCGACATTCCTGTCAGATGGAACACCGAACAATATTGAAAGAGGTGGACCTGGGGATGAGAGCTCATACTTCTACAACTATTACTATACCCTCGGAAACCTTGATGAGGCTGCTATCTATGAAACTTCATATGTAAAGATGAGAGAGATAGCACTGTCATTTGCTCTGCCAAGACAATGGATTGCTTCTGCACGCATGCAGAGCGCAACCATTAGTTTCTTTGGTCGGAATATCCTGTTATGGTCAACATTGCCAAACTTTGATCCTGAAACATCTCAGGGACAGGGTAACGGACAGGGTGGCTTTGATTATGTGTCTCTGCCACAGACCAGTTCATATGGAGCTTCACTTAGTTTAACGTTTTAATAAGAAATAACTTAAAATATTATATAAGTATGAAAACACTAAGAATACTGCTCCTGATCGTCACACCTTTACTCTTCCTGTATTCCTGCAGCGAGGATAAGATGGATGAGATAAACAAGGAGCGAAACGCAACGACAGAAATGGGATTGGACAAACTTATCACAGATATTGTCCTTAAATCCGCATTTGAGTCTACTGGCACCGACATTGCCTGGTATACATCAGTTTATGTAGAACTGAACACAGGTAGTTGGAACCAGATGAATTCTGCTGATGTTCGCCAGGCCCAGGAAGCTGGTAGCCTTATGAATAATAGCTGGAACAGTCTGTACGATGTCATGAACATCTGTCAAAGAGTTATTATGAGGACTGATCCTGGTGCTGCAGATGAAGATGCTACTCTTTCTCGTGCTATTGCCTTAACTATGATGGCTTACAACATTGCGATTACTACAGATGGCTGGGGAGAAGTTCCCTACACCGAAGCTCTTCAGGGTGCCGTAAACCTTCAACCGACGTACGATATGCAGTCTGCCATTTATCCAAAGATCCAGTCATTGCTGAGTGAAGCCATTACATTATTTGGCCAGAATGCCGGAGAAAGTATGGCTGCTGATTACATTTACGGAGGGAATCCGGATATGTGGACCATGGCTGCTTATTCACTTAAGGCAAGATATGCGATGCGTCTTTCCGAAGTTAGCGGCAGTGCCTCCACAGATGCTCTCGCAGCTGTCGCAAATGGCTTTACCGATGCATTTGAAGCTTTGGTTTTTGATTCATATGAAGCTTCAGGTATTGGTGAGAATCCATGGTACCAGTTTTACAATGACAGATCACATCATTCAACCAGTAAGTCATTGTATGACCTGATGATGGCCCGTGAGGATACATCAAGGATGGATATGTATTTCACCAAACTGAATGACACTATCCGTCCTGCTCCAAACGGAACATCTGAGCAGACACAGGGTGGTATATATTCACAGTCTCTTAAGACAACCGACGGAAGGACAGCCGGAACACCGATGATGACCTATCATGAGCTTCTTTTCATCAAAGCCGAAGCTGAATTCAGGACCTCAGCCGCTGGATGGCAGGCAACCCTTCAGGAAGCCATTGAGGAGAATTTTGCATGGCATGGTCTTACTGTTGCTGAAGGTACCACGTATTATACAGCAAGTGTGATGCCTCTGCTTACAGCAGGTAATGAGCTGATAGAGATCATGACCCAGAAGTACATAGGTGCTTTTGAGCATGAAGCTATAGAAGCCTATAATGATTACAAACGTACAGGAATCCCGACAATGACAAATCCAAATAACAATTTGACCGGATTTGTATGGAGATTCCCATACCCGACGAGTGAGACCTCATCGAACTCTAATAATGTGCCTGACAAAGACGTATTTGCAGATAAAGTTTGGTGGGCAGGAGGCTCTGAATAAGGTTTTACCTAATACAAACAGATCAGAAAAGAGGGTGTCCGTCGGACACCCTCTTTTTTCCCCCTGACTGCTGATAATTTCACTAATAAGTAGCCCCATCTCTTAAGTCCGGGAGGCTTATACAATGCAGGCAGATATTTTTTTTGGGGGATGAGTAAAAGATTTATTAGATTTGAGTTAACGAATTGTTTGTTTAACCACTTTTTCTTCAATCTTAAATTTTTACCCATGAAAAGATTTGCGACGTTGCTGGCGCTCTTTGTGTTTGTTGGCTTTAATCTCTTGCAGGCCCAGAGTGTGCAGATCACCGGAAATGTCACCAGTTCCGAAGATGGACTGGGATTACCCGGGGTATCTATTGTTGTCCAGGGTACCACTCTTGGTGCTGTTACAAATTTGGATGGGGATTTCACTATGAATGTTCCGGAGGATGCCAACACCCTGGTATTTAGTTTTATTGGAATGAAAACCCGGGAGATTGCAATAGGGGGGAGGACAGAAATCGTGATCATAATGGATCCTGATGCCATTGGACTGGATGAGGTGGTTGTTACTGCCATTGGTATTACCCGGGAGGCCAAAGCTCTTGGGTACGGTGTCCAGAAGGTGGATGGCGATGATATAGCGCGCTCAAATAATGCCAATATGCTTAATTCCCTCTCAGGAAAAGTAGCAGGTGTTCGCGTGACTAGTTCATCCGGATCTGCCGGCGGGTCTTCTTTCATAGAGATCAGAGGATCTTCTTCAATCCTTGGGAATAATCAACCTCTTTTTATAGTTGATGGAGTACCGATTGACAATGGTGGGGGCGCCGGCGGAGTACAGGGTGTTGCATTGTCAAACCGGGCAATAGATCTGAACCCGGAGGATATTGAATCAATGAGCGTGTTGAAAGGTGGAGCTGCAACAGCACTTTATGGACTAAGGGCTGCTAACGGAGCCATTATTATTACTACAAAGAAAGGAACTGCTGGCAGAACATCGATAAACCTGCATTCATCCGTAACCATAGAAAATATATCACAGGTTCCGGAATTACAGGAAACATTTACCCAGGGCTCTTATGCATATGCTGAGTGGTGGGAAGGTTTTTATGGTTCCCAGAATCCAATCGCTTCCCCGGCTGACAATGTGCCATGGAATACATGGCAATGGGGACCCAAAATCTCCGAACTCAGTTATACTACTGATCCGAACTGGAAGGCGGTAGATGATGGTATCCATGATTATGTACCGATGGATGAGTATATGCAAAAATGGGATGAGAATGGCAGGATAGTTTTTGCCAATGACCTCCTGGCCAACGGATCGAGGATTAATTTATACGATCCCTATGCTTATTTTGAAACCGGTGTTTCCTTTAATAACACCCTGAGCATGTCAGGAGGCAATGAGACAAATACCTATTATTTCTCGATCGGCAACTCGAGAATCAATGGCATTGTACCGAATAATAAATTTAACAAAACAACCGTCAAGCTTTCAGCCGATTCCAAACTAACCAGCAAATTTTCGACAGGGGTCAATTTTTCCTATATGTATAATGTGGGCGACAGGATGCAACAGGGATCCAACGCCTCAGGGGTAATGCTGGGCCTGCTCAGAACCCCTGCTGTATTTGATAATTCAGCTGGTTATGAATTTCCGGATGGTACGCAGAGGAATTATGCCGGTGGGGGCGTATATGATAATCCCAACTGGGTCTCGAATAAAATTCTATACCGGGATGACCTGAACCGTATCATTGGAGATCTGCACATGGATTACATTTTCACAGACTGGCTGAAGCTGAAATACAGGCTGGGTATTGACTGGTACACAAGAGGAGTGAAGGATCACTTTGCAATCAATTCAAGTGAATATCCGGCTGGTTATGTCGCAACTTTCAGAGAATACAGCCGTGATTTAAACTCCGACCTTATGCTAAATTTCAATGAAAAATATGGAGACGTAAGGGTGAATGTTACTCTGGGACAGAATATGTATTCTTCCTACTGGAACCGTCCCCTTGCCATTGGCAATGGACTTGAAATTCCAGGATTCTATAATATGGCCAATTCCGCAGATGTCAAGGGCTATGAAGATAACTTCCAGAAAAGGACTGCAGCGATATTTGCTGATATTGGAATTGCATATAAAAGCCTGCTCTACTTTGCACTGACCGGGAGGAATGAATGGTCAACAACCATGCCTCAGGATGCAAACAGCTTCTTCTATCCCTCCGCAAGCCTTGGCTTTGTATTTACTGAACTGCCGGGAATACAGGGTAATATGGTGCTTCCTTTTGGAAAGCTGAGGGCATCTTATGCAATCGTTGCAAACGATGCAACCGCATATGCCACTGAAACATATTTTGGTCCTGGAGGATCATGGGATGGTTGGACAAATACTCCCCTGGCATTTCCTGCCCTGGGATACTCCGGATTTGCCATCTCCAGCTTCCTTGGAAACTCTGACCTGAGACCTGAGAAGATGACCTCACTTGAGGTCGGGTTGGACCTGAGATTCCTTAACAACCGGATATCCCTGGACCTCGCATACTACATGAATGAGAATTCCGACCTGCTTCTCTTTGTACCTGTGGCTCCTTCTGCGGGATTTAATGACAGATTTACAAATGCCGGTACAATGACCACTAAGGGAATGGACATCCTTCTGAAGATTTCTCCTGTCGTGAAATCAAATTTCAGGTGGGACCTGATCGTTAATTTCTCAAATCCAAATACTCATGTTACGGATCTTGCGCCAGGAGTGGAGAACGTTGATATTGGAGGCGGGTTTGTTGACCCGAAGATTTTTGCAATTCAGGGAGAATCATACCGTTCAATTTATGGACTCCGGTACCTGAGGGATCCTGCATCAAATCAGATTATAATTAACGATCGGGCTGAATTGGATGATCCTAACGTACTGGGACCTGGTGTTTATGGTTATCCGGTAATGGATAATGATGCCGGGAAAATTGGAGAAGTACAACCCAGTTTCAATGTGGGAATGACAAATACAATTACTTTAAAAGGTCTGACCCTTTCTGCCCTGCTGGATGTAAAGCGAGGGGGACAAATGTGGAATGGTACGAAGGGAGCCCTTTACTACTTTGGTGCTCACAAAGATACTGAAGACAGGGAAAGGGCATATGTACATGAAGGCCTCCTCGGGCATTATGATATAGATGGGAATCTTGTTCATTATGATGCAAATGGAGATGAGCAACCCGGAGCGGGTGCTGCGAATTCCGTAGAACGTCCGGATGATGAATACTACAGATGGTTTAACGGGATTGGCAGTAATTTTACGGGCCCTTCCGAACCTTATGTTGAGGATGCTGACTGGGTCCGTCTTCGTGAACTCACAGTAGCGTATAACTTCGCCTCCCTGATAGGGGATGTCTCCTGGTTGCAAAACCTTGAAATCTATTTCACCGGAAGGAATCTATGGGTTAGTACGCCTTACACCGGTATTGATCCTGAAACCAATCTGATGGGTTCCAGGAATGCCCAGGGATTTGATTATTTCAATATGCCGGGAACCAAAGCATATTCCTTTGGTTTACGAGTAGGATTTTAGGTTGCCATCAATGAAAAAATTGGAATCATGAAAAATATATTTAAAACAACAGTAACTCTCAGCTTCATCCTGAGCCTGCTTTTTACATCATGTGAAAGCTGGATTGATCCGCAAATTAATCAGGACCCAGATCAGGTAATTGATGTTCCATCCCGGCTATTATTGCCAGCTGCGCAAGGCAATATGGCCTATACATTCGGCGGATTCAATGTTACCGGTGTATCAGCTATGTGGACGCAGCAGATAACAGGTAATAGCCAGCAGGCGATTGCCATGTATAGTTATAATGTTAAGGAAGAAAATGCCTCCAATACATGGGATTCCTTTTATCCCGACATTATGATGAATTTAAAGATCGTTATGGATAAGTCGGCGGGAAATTCACCTCATTATGCAGGTGTGGCCAAGGTTTTAATGGCACTCTCACTGGGAAATTGCAGCAACCTGTTTGGGGATATACCCTATACAGAAGCATTTCTGGGAAATGAAAACCTTACACCAAAATATGACACCCAGGAAGAGATTTTTTCAAGCATATTGAGCCTGCTGGGTGAGGCTATCAATGACCTGCAGACCCCGGCAATAGACAATCCTGTTCCATTGGAAGGGGATATAATATATGTCAATGACATTGACGCATGGCTGAGAGC
>DRHS01000255.1 GCA_011053095.1 Bacteroides sp. | reverse complement strand
TATTCATGATCTGCTTGTGTCACAAGGTGAATATGTGGAAGCGGGACATTTGATTGCTACCGTCTCCTCTGATCGCCGCCTCCTTCTCAGAGCGGATGTGCCCCAGCAATATTTTAACAGGATAGGAGATATTGTTACTACAAACTTCAGAACATCCTACCAGGATGAGGTCTGGGAGATTGAAGATTTTGAAGGTACCCTCATCGCTGTCGGATCATCGGTAAAAGAGAATAACCAGTACCTGCCCGTGTATTTCGAAGCCGAGAATAATGGAAAACTTCTGGAAGGAGCATATGCCGAATTCTTCCTTAAAACCAAGGTGCAGGAAAATTGTATCGTGGTTCCCACCGGAGCAGTCCTTGAAGAACAGGGAAAGCATTTTGTGTTCGTTCAGGCCGCCGGGGAAACATTTCAGAAAAGAGAGATCAAATCCTCGGAGTTCGACGGATTTAACTACCTGGTAAGCAGTGGATTATCTGTAGGAGAGCGAGTGGTAACCCGCGGTGGGATGCTGATTAAAGCCGCCTCATTATCAACAGCCCTACAGGGCGATTCACACAATCATTAAACCATACAGCAATATGTTAGGTAAAATCATACAATACTCGCTTAACAACCGCCTGCTGATCCTCTTCCTTGCGGTTGCTATCCTGATCCTGGGTACCTACGTTGGACGAAGGATGAAGGTGGATGTATTCCCCGACCTTACAGCACCAACCGTTGTTGTGCTCACGGATGCCCATGGGTTTGCCACCGAGGAGGTGGAGCGGATGGTAACTTTCCCAATAGAGTCTGCCCTTTACGGAGCTACAGATGTTCGAAGGGTCCGCTCCAGCAGTTCTGCCGGCTTTTCCATAGTATGGGTGGAGTTTAACTGGGGGACAGATATCTATGTGGCCAGGCAAATTGTGAGCGAGAAGCTTGGAATGCTCACAAACCAGATGCCCGAAGGTGTTTCCAGTCCTTTCCTGGCACCCCAGACCTCGATAATGGGAGAAATCATGCTGGTTGCCATCAGCTCTGATTCCCTGTCAAAGATGGAACTGAGGAACATCGCTGACTGGCAGGTAAGGCAGCGTCTTCTATCGGTCACAGGTGTATCCCAGATCATTGTAATGGGAGGAGATCCCAAGGAATACCAGGTATTCGCCGATCCCCTCAAAATGAAGTATTTTGATGTCAGCCTGGACGAACTTACCCAGGCCACCCGCTCTCTTAACATCAATGTTTCTGGTGGATTTATCAATGAATTCGGACAGGAGTATTTCGTCAGGGCCGTGGGCCGCTCCCTCAATCCCGATGAGATTGGTAATTCCGTGATTAAAATGAGGGAAGAGAAGCCTGTGCTTATATCTGATGTGGCAAGGGTTATTATAGGGACACCTCAAAAAATCGGTGCAGCCTTTATGAATGACAAGGAAGCAGTTATCCTTACCGTTCTTAAACAGCCCAACACCAATACCCTTGAGCTGACTTCATTTATTGATGAAGCTCTGGGTGGACTTGAAAACACGCTGCCCGTAAGCGTACAACTGGACAGTCACTTCTTCAGGCAGGCTGATTTCATCAGTACAGCTGTCAATAATGTGATGAAAGTTTTAATCGAAGGGGGTATATTCGTTACCCTGGTATTATTCCTCTTCCTTTTCAATTTTCGAACTACCGTTATCTCCCTGCTGGCAATCCCGATCTCATTGATTACCGCCATGGTAGTGCTTCATCTTCTGGGTTATTCCATAAACACCATGTCGCTGGGTGGAATGGCCATTGCGGTGGGAGCCCTGGTCGACGATGCCATCATCGACGTTGAAAATGTACTGAAAAGGCTGAAACAGAACCATCTTAAACCTGCCGAAGAAAAGGAAAATACCCTGAAGGTGATCTATACTGCTTCCATGGAAATCCGTTCCTCCATTGTCCAGGCCACCCTGATCATTATTGTGGCATTTATTCCCCTGTTTTTTCTCTCCGGAATGGAAGGCCGCATGCTCAGACCACTTGGGATAACCTTTATTGTGTCCCTGTTCGCTTCTTTGCTGGTCGCACTGACCGTTACCCCTGTGCTTTCCAGTTACCTTCTGGTCAGACCCAGGCAACTCAGGCGGAATATCAGGGGAGGTAATCCTCTTATTCAGAAGCTGAATTCAGTATATCAGAGAAGCCTGGGACCGGTACTCCGGAATCCCCGAATCGTGATTGTGTCCGCGGGATTATTACTTATAATGTCCATCCTTCTGATGACAGGTTTTGGCAGAAGCTTCCTTCCCGATTTCAATGAGGGGACCCTTACCATTACTACAGTAGGTATGCCGGGGATATCCCTTGAGGAAAGCAACCGGATTTCCAGCCGGGTTGACCGGGAACTGCTTATGATCCCGGAAGTACAGAATGTAAGCCGCCGTACCGGAAGGGCCGAGCTTAATGAACACAGCCACGGGGGAAGCAATTCCAGCGAGATAGATGTGCCCTTTATCCTGGAAGACCGTTCCAGGGAAGAGTTTCTTGCAGATGTCAGGCAGAGGCTTGGCATGCTCTCGGGATTGAGTATTAATATCGGTCAGCCACTGAGCCATCGCATTGACCACCTCCTCTCAGGTACAAGGGCCAATATTGCCATTAAGATTTTCGGGGTGGAACAGGAAGCCCTGTTCAGTATTGCAGGTGAGGTCCAGGCTATAATTTCAGAAATCCCGGGAGTTGTAGATATCAACCGGGAGCAACTCGGCGAGATCCCACAGATACAGATCCGTCCCCGGCGGGAACTGCTGCAGAAATACGGGATACCTATAAATAAGTTCACGGAGTTTGTTGAAACGGCTATTGGGGGACTAAAGGTCTCCGAGGTGTATGAGAATAATATGAATTATGACCTCGTACTGAGATACGATGAACCTTACCGGAACTCTGTGCAGGCCATTGAAAACATTCTGATCGATACATGGGAGGGGGTGAAAATCCCGCTGATGTATGTTGCCGATGTAGTTTCTGTAAGTGGTCCGAATATTATAAACCGGGAAAATGTGCAGCGAAAAATGGTGGTCTCCGCTAATGTGGCCGGGCGTGATCTTGGATCTGTCGTCAAGGATGTCAGAAAGGAGCTTGACGCAAATATTGACCTGCCGGAAAATTACAGGATTGAGTTCGGGGGACAGTTTGAGTCCGCCCAGCAGGCACAGAGACTATTGCTTTTCAGCTCACTGCTGGCCATCCTGGTTATCTTTGTTATCCTCTACCAGGAGTTTAAGAACACAACAGTCGCCTCGATAATCCTGCTTAACCTCCCACTTGCTCTTATCGGTGGTGTCATCAGTATCTGGCTGACTTCCAGGATAATAAGTATTCCTTCCATTATAGGGTTTATAACCCTGTTTGGAATTGCCACCCGTAATGGCATCCTACTGGTATCAAGATACAGGCATATGCAGGAGGAAGGAATCTCCCTGTTGAAAGCAGTGGTAGACGGTTCAACGGACCGGCTGAACCCCATCCTGATGACAGCAATGGCTTCTGCCCTGGCTCTTCTTCCAATGGCAATTGCAGGCAGTAAACCGGGTAATGAGATACAGGCGCCGATGGCGGTTGTGATTCTTGGGGGATTGATCACCTCCACCATGCTTAATCTTTATGTGATCCCTACAGTGTATTATTTGATTTTTAAAGAAAAGAAAAATGAAAATGACTAAATATTTTCTCACTGCAACACTGGTACTTACCAGCCTGCATGTGATTCCCCAGGTATCACTCGATTCATTGCTGAGTGCAGTGCTTCAGAATAACCGCGGGATAATTGGTTCTGTGCAGTACCTGGAAAACAAACGAATTGCTTCCAGGACAAACCTGTACCCTGAAAACCCTGAACTGGAGTTCGGCCATATGTGGAGCTCAACTTCAGAGGTTGGTAACAGGACTGATTTTATCCTCAGCCAGACCTTCGATTTCCCGGGTGTGTATGTCAATCGGAGCAAGCTTTCAAAGGCTGGAGTGGAAAAAGCCTCACAGACAGTTCAGGGCGTACGGCAGGAAACCCTGCTTGGAGCCAAACAATTATGGGTGGAAAAGGTCTATCTGAACCGGAAGAGAAATGTCCTGCGAAAGCGAATGGAACAGGCTGAAGCAGTAGACAATTATCTCCAAAAACAATTTGAAAACGGAGAGATAAGCAAGCTCAGATACAATAAGGCCTTGCTCCTGAAAGCAAGCCTTCGGGCTGAACTTGAACTGCTCGAAGCGGAGTCCGCCGCCATTGATACAGAAATCAGCAGGGTTGCAGGTGTTTCAGCACCGGAAATTAAAGATACACTGTATTATACAACGGACCGGGCCATTCTTGATTCTGTTCTGGCAATATCCACGGCAGACCCTCTTTATCTCGCCGTCAAACAGGAAATGGAAATGCTCAACCTTCAAAAACAGCTTATCCGCTCTTCGTCCATGCCCAAACTAAAAACCGGGTACTACTCCGAATCATTACCCAATCTGCAGATGCGGGGGGTTCTTGTGGGACTAAGTATCCCTCTCTGGGAAAATGTAAACAAGGTCAAAGCTGCGGAAGCTGCGATAATCTCTGCAGAGCTGGCAGCCGATAAATACCGCTCCGACCAGGTTTCCGGTATAATGCAAACCTATATCCGCTACAAAAGCTATCAAAAACAATCCGCCGGGCTGGCCCTGGCCCTGGAACTCAGCAATGACCCGGCCCTGCTCAACCTGGCCATGGAAAGCGGTGAAATCAGCATGGTCGAATTCTTCTATGAGACAGACCTGTACTACCGGGTCCTTGGCGAACTGCTAGTAGCCGAAAAAGAGCTGTACCTTGCTGAGTCAGAGCTTACCAAGTATAAATTGTAGGGTGAAAAGATGTTAAGATTATTTATATATGCAGGGAAATCTATACTTTAGTTAGGTCTTGTTATCCGGGATGAGATCACCGGTGGTTAAAGCCAGTTTTTCAAATTCCCCTTTTTCAATATAAAGTTGCGAAGATGTCAGGATTTGATTTAAACAAACGTTTTAAGCTGAAAATAAGGAGTAAACTGATCATTGCATTTATTGCCTTGTCATTAATTCCGGTTCTGATCGTGGGTTTAACAGGGATCATTTCCAATACCTGGGCACTGCGTGAAATTGCAATGAAAAATCTGGAGGATGCCCTTTCCGATACCCAGAATGAACTGGATCTGTTTTATACATCCGTAGAAGGAAACATTTCTTTCCTTCTTTCCTCGTTTACTTTCGATAATTTTATTAAGGCTCTGGACAGCAGGGATTCCACAATCATCGAAACTGCCATATCAGACCTGATCCCGGATATTATGAGTTTTACACGTAATGAAAAATTATTTTACCAGATAAAATTTATCAGCAGCGAAGGAGTGGAGATGTTCGGGTTGGTGGACCAGGACAGTGTTTATGCATTTCTGCGTCAGGAAGATCTGAACAATACTTCCACGCGCTTCTATTTATATATTGCTGAAAACATTCCTGCAAATTCGGCTTCATTTCTTCCTGTAGAATTAATGTCAACTGACCGGGAATCGCTGATCCCGGCCATCAGTTGTATATACCACGTCAGTAAACCGGGATTTTTTGGTGTGCTTGTTTTACAGATTTATGCTGAAAAATTTTTCAGCATAGTTGAGAATAAAGACGACGATATTCCAGGAGTAAAAAAAATGATAACAAATAAGGAAGGATATTATTTGTATCATTCCGACAAGAAGACAAACTGGAATCAACTCTCCGCCTCAAAGCAAACCCTGAACCTGAGAAATGATTTTGGTGAGAAAACTGCACTGAATATTCTTTCTGTTTCAGATGAAACCATTTACGAATCAGGAAACAGCATCATTGCACAGACCAGGGTGTTTACATCGGGGTACGGGATAGATAATGATTACACCCTGATACTTAGTATTTTAAAAAGAGAAATTTTTAAATCGGTTAATATAGGGATTCTTGTATTCGGAGGCTTACTTCTTATTTTCCTGATACTTTCATTGATATTTGCCTTAATGGCGACGAAGCATTTTATCAACCCAATAAATAATTTAATAAAGAAGGCCAGCATTATCTCAGAAGGAGACTATGATACTACTGTGGAAACAGGCACGCATGATGAAATCCAGGAATTGGCGAGTCAGTTCAATATCATGGCTGAATCACTGAAACAGAGAGAAGATGAAATAAACCGTCACAAGGAGAGTCTTGAGATTACTGTTTTGGAAAGGACCAGGGATCTGGCAAGTGAAAAAAATAAATTGCAGACCATCTTTAATTTTGCACCTATCGGATTTATTCTTTATGATTTAAATTTTAAAATATTGTCCGCCAGTGCAGCAATAGAAGCGATTTCGGGCCTGAAACCCGATGATATCAACGGGAAAAATTACTTCGAGGTTTTTAAATGGAATAATAAATTAAGAAACGATACAATCCGGAAGGTGCAGGATCTGGGACAAACGGTTACGGATTACACTGCTTATACCACGGCAGATGGCATCAGAAAGTATCACGAACATATACTGATCCCGG
>DRHS01000254.1 GCA_011053095.1 Bacteroides sp. | reverse complement strand
CATATAGAGTAGGTATGTACTCAGTCTGTTAGTCCTGACCTGAAGGAGGTACAAAAGGTGTAGAAATAGGACTGAGTATCTATAACTGGGGGACTTTATTCAATACCAAAATCGAATTCCCGGACCCGCCCCCTGCCTCATCTGACGGGACTCCTGGACAATTCCATACCATTAGTTTACTGCCCAATACTCCACGTGAATTAAAAGTGGGAACTGGTTCTACTTAACATATAATTCATTATAGGAATTTTAACATACTGATAATGTGGCGAATAGAAAATCATAGTGTCTTTCTGGGCTATTTCTACACCTTTTGTACCTCCTTCAGGTCAGGACTAACAGACTGAGTACATACCTACTCTATATGTTTGCAGAGTGATGCACATCCGTTATTCTAAACAGCTGATTCTATGTATCTTTGTAATATGGAAGGAGATGAATTGATACAACCAAAAGTTTTGCGGACGAAGCCATCATCTGCCTACCCGCCCTTCCTTCTGATTCCAGATCCCTTACCGGAGAATGTAAATGTTTATAAGGGATTTATTAGGCGTCTTCTTCTAAGGCTAAACGAGTATTACAGAGCAAAATATTTTAATTACCGGAACTTTCTTGCATCTTCTAATGGTCCAATGTTCTATGGTCTCCTTGTTTCGGTTTTAAGAGATAGGGGTGTTAACTCCTCATTATTTAATTTACTTGCATGCATATACTATTTGACAGGTGAAGGAAAGCATACAGCTCGGTTTAAGAGGATTCAAACGATGTATGGTACTCAGGAGAGACAATTATATCTACAAATGTCAAGGGCAATCTCGGAGGGTCTAATGGAACCACAGAGCTCCTCATACCACAAAGATGGCCGTTCCTACCGAATAACATATAGGGGAACTGAGCTTTTTAAGGACATATCAAAAGAGTTTTATAAGCGAATGATGATTCTTGAGTAGTTATAGACGATCTCTTTTCTGAGATCCTCTGTTGAAGGGTGTTTCAGGCAACGATCAAGATGAGTTAAAAAATCATCGTTATTCAGACATTTTTCATGTGTATTTGGCCTGTATCTTACTGAATTGGAGTATTACAGGATTTGAGATCTAATTATATATTGCTTTTTACCTATAACAGCTAATGATATGGAAATTGACCTGGTCACAAAGGAAGAATTAAATCAAGCCCTGGAATTATTAGTCAGTTTGGATAAGAAAGCTGATAAAATCTTAAATGCCTTACCTCGCATCTCCGACCAGTGGTTGGAGAGTTCAGAGACAAGTAAAATGCTTCATGTTTCCAGCCGAACATTACAAAACTATAGAGATAAGGGATTGCTTTCCTTTTGCCAGATCGGGCACAAGATTCTCTTTAAAAGATCTGATGTTGATGAGTTCTTGGCTAATCATTATATTAAAGGTCGGCTCTAAGCTCTTCTCCATTGTCCACATTAATGGGGTAAGTCCATTATAGTTGGACACTCCAGAGGAGGCTCCTGGTGTGTGAGAGAACCGTTTTGTCCAAGTGTCCAACTGTTTCTTATATATTTTTCCGTAAATATTGTTGTTGTTGTTGTTGTTGTTGTTGTTGTTGGAAAGTTGGACACATCTCCGGAAAGCCTTACCACCAGTGGCCGGAAAGTGTCTATAGAGTTTGGGCAAAGCTGGACATTTATTTGCCGGCATAATACGTGCTTCTCGAAAGTTCAACCTCATTACATGCCTCTGTAACAGTTTTGCCATCAGTAATAAGACGTTTAACTTTCCTTCGTTTTTTTTCACTCTTTGATATAGATTCTTCTGGATCATCAATGTACTTCATTGCCCAAAATAGGTTCGCAATCATTACCCGGTCAATATCTATTGCCAATTCAAGGATTTCATCAGTAATTATTTTGCTACAATAGTCATTAGCCAGTTCCAGTATCATGGCCTTGCGAAAAACCCTCCGTGCAGTGCGTGTTGGGATCCCACGGGTACCATGGTAGCTTTGGGTATATTTTGCTTCCAGTTCCCAAGCATATTTGCTCAGGCGATCCATTTGTCCCTGTGTGGGATAAAATTGTATAAACTCTGTTGCCTCTATTTGAGAGATGATTTCCATGCCTGTCTTTGTCCATTGTTCTCTGGTATTATCCACAACAACAAAACGGATGGGCTTTTGCTGCACTACGTAAGTCTCAAACCGCTGAAGCCCCCCCATTTCTGCGGTCCTGAACTCATCCTTATATTGTGAGGGAGTTCCGGAGCGGTGAATACTACATACCGGGAAGGATATACTATAATTTGCTTTCTGATCAACTCTTGCTTGTGATATTGAGGAATGATCATATAATTTGCGTTCTACATCCTTAATCCCTCCATGGTCCCTGCGGGAATTACTGATCGATACAGTTTGTGCTTCTGCATCCTGCCAGATGAGTCCCTCGGGATTATCAGCAAGAGCCTGGAGAAGTTTGGGCTTAGTTATATCTCCACCAATAACAACACGTCTTATTGGTGGCTCCGGCGGCTCCTCTGGGGGATCTCCTGCCTTATCTTGGGATTTTTTGTATTCATCTCTCCATGCTCTGATTTTTAACTTGTGGGCTTCCTTATCCTTACAGAACTTGTTCCAATCCTCATTGTTAATCCCTTCGAGTCGTTCAATGATAGGATTTAGCAGGGCCAGACCGTCCTGTGTTACCTCCTTGCCCGATCCGGATTCACCCAATGTAAATAGTTGGATGGTTGGTGCGTACAACTTCCCACCTACCAATATCCTCCAGCTACGAAATAGATAACCCAGATAGACAAACAGGGATGGCAGTACATCCTTTCTTATTTCAATGTTATCATAGATGTCAAGGCATTGCCGAAAAATCCGTGGAAGTCTATCAAGTATCTCATCCGGGAATCGGGGAGGTGGAGGTTCAAAGTTGGTCAGATCAACCTTCTCGAACATCTTATTAAGGTCAGAGGACAACTTCCCCCAGTTGTCCCGGTCTCCTGAGTTTGGCATGATCTCAGCTACATGGTCCTTAAAGAACTGCATAATAGCTTTAGAGTCATTCCCTGCCCTCATTAAGCTACTTACTGCTCCCATGAGGTCTGTATTATGCAGATCCGCACCAATCAACTGCTCAAGTCTCTGAGGGCGTAATCTGCCATTAATGGTCCCTGCCATGGTCTGGGTGCTTTTGCCCGCCCTCTGTGTCCAGGTATCTGCCAGGTAGTTCTCATATATGTCAGAATCACAGGAGAAGAAGCAAGCACGGGATATATCTTTATTTGCTCGGATGTCAACTTCTGCCAGGTTTCCAACTTTGGTGATAAGCAGATTGGAGAAGGCAGTCCCTAAATCCCGATACATGCTTTCATCTGTGGTCTCAGGTATCCGAAAAACTACTTTAAATCCTGCATTGGAAGGGGATCTAAATACCAATACGGAATATGACAAACCGGTCAGGATCTCAAATAGTTCCTGCATATTTTGTGACTCGATTTTATCTACATCTGCTGCGGCAAGACCTGAACCTTTATTACAATTATTATTTGATCTTGAAACGTTGAATACCCCAGCAAATAATATTGCTGGAAGTTTTAGCTTCTGCTGTTTATAATAGCTTTGATCCTTCTGCCTGAAAGAACGTAATGTCTCAATCTGATTATTGAATTTTTCACCCTTGATAAGTTCCACAACCTGACGAAGGTTCATTGTACCGTTTATTTTGTTACTTTCTACGGTATTTTGATAGGATAATTCCACCTCTTGTAACCTATCCTTAGAAGACGTACCTTTATCATTCATTCTTTGACAATTAGATTTTTCTCACTAAACCCCCTTTTGCGACCCTCAGGGGGTTTCTTTTATTTAGTATCGTTTTCCTTTAGGATAAATAGTTCTTCTATTATAGACCTTTTACCTTGGATACTACGGTTGATTATATTCTTTACTGGTTTATTATTAATTATTCAATCAAACGTGCCTTATCCTATCAATGTCAAGCCAATAGAAGACCCATTAATATTATAGGATATTGATGTTCTGGAACTAAGAATTACCGGAGAAGCGTTCAACCTTTATTGCCGCTTCCAGAATTTCAGACCACTTGTAATATACCCGGTTACCTATTCGATAGCTTGTAAGAATACCCTTATGGGTGTAATCGTTAAGAGTTGAGGGTGCAATTCCAAGCCTTTTAATAACCTGAATCCGTGATAGAAGTTCTTCGCCTTCTTTAAGGTCACTTACTACTTTGATAATCCTTGAATCAATAATTTGTTCCAAACGACTCTCAAACTCATCTAATTGAATATCGATAATCCTTTTATTCTCCATTTTTGCAGTTGTTTCTGTTTTCCAATGTAAAGGTAGAGCCCATCGAATCACTTCACTTCCGAAAAAAACGGACCTAAAAAATAAACTTTATAATACGGGACGAATGAAGGCGAATTGGCCTTTTTTTGAATAAAACATTTCTTCAATGGTTGACTTTCTGAAGGTTCGATCACTAAATCCCTTTTTGCCTCGAACATTGAAGAACTTCGTAAGGGCATTATGACGAACTGGATAATCCACCCAACCTTTGTAAAATGAGTATTGTTGCAAAAGTTCACCTAAGACGGCAAGATCCTGCCCTTTCTTTAACCA
Source organism: Bacteroides sp. (assembly GCA_011053095.1). Taxonomy (GTDB): domain Bacteria; phylum Bacteroidota; class Bacteroidia; order Bacteroidales; family SM23-62; genus SM23-62. The sequence goes on along the minus strand of DRHS01000254.1, from coordinate 48,488 downwards.
TTCAAATCTTCCTAAGAAATGATTATAGTTAATGAAATGTTTTTCTGCTAATCTTGTAAGGACTGAATCTAATAGCTCTGGTGAACGAAACAAGTTTTCCAATGATATGTCTTTATCAGATTGATAAGTACGAAGATTACTTTTTCTAATTCTGCTTTTCACCCAAGTCAATGCTATTTGTTGAGCATCTACATTATGCCAATTATTAATTGGCTCTACAAAATTGGTGTTTATCTCAATTAGCTCTCTCCAACTCTTTAATTGGACTTTTTTATCCAGGTATTTCTTTAACTGGTAGGATAAGAATTTAGGGATTGAGCTTATTGGAAGTCTATTAAGTTTCCGAATAACCTCAAGATCTAATTCAGCTTGGGGGATAGGTTTATTTGTCTTTTCTGAAACATAAAAATTCTTACCGTTAATCTCTTTTATACAAAATGGCTCGTAAATAATAATTTCATATTCTTCCCAATAAGAAACATACAACTGATCCAACTCCAGTCCGTGAAAAATAAATCTCCTTTCTGGCTCTATATCAAACTCTATCCTGTGGAGTAACTTATTGGTAGAATCATAGTTTTCGATAATTGCCTTCCTGTGAAAGAAGTGTTTTGCCGTATGACTATACTTCTGCTTTCTCATAAAAGTTTAATCAAAATTCCGCACCCATGTCCGCACCTAATGTGACAAAACCTCTGTATCAATCTTGATAACAGAGGTTTATGCATTTACTTGGTAGCTCCACCAGGACTCGAACCTGGATCTACGGTTTAGGAAACCGCTATTCTATCCCTTGAACTATGGAGCCAGAAGGGAATTAGGATGCGGGTGTGGGCTTTTGCAATGCTTTGCTGGTTTATTTTTCGGTGGACAAATATAGCCATATGTTTCATTCCTGTCAAAGTTTTTTTATTTTTGACAACTCAATATAAATCAGCGAAATCACTAAACCTAAATAGACACTAGATATGGGAAAAGGCGACATCAAAACCAGACGGGGTAAATTATTCAGAGGATCCTATGGAGTTACACGTCAGCGAAAGAGAAAAATCAGAGGGATCCCGGGACCTGAAATGACTAAGATGAAGGATGCCCCCAAGGAAGAAGCCAAACCAAAAGTTCAGGTCGTCAAAAAAGAAGAGGCAGCTGAAGTTGTGGAAGAAGTGAAGCAGGAAGCAGTTACTGCAATGAAGGATGAAAGCTCCGAAAAGAAGGAGAAGGCTGAGGAAGTCCCGGTAGAAAAAGTTGAAGCCAAGGAAAAAGCACACCCTGCAGAAAAGGAATCCGTTCCAGAAGACAAAAAGGAAAAGGCTCCGGCTGAAAAGGCTCCGGCTGAAAAGGCTCCGGCTGAAAAAGCTCCGGCTGAAAAAGCTCCGGCTGAGAAGGCTCCGGCTGAGAAGGCTCCGGCTGAGAAGGCTCCGGCTGAGAAGGCTCCGGCTGAAAAAGCGGAGGCAAAGAAGCCCGCACCAAAAGCGAAAAAGGAAGCTGCTCCGGTGGCTAAAGAAAAACCGGAAGCACCTGCAAAAAAGGCACCTGCTGCTAAGAAAGCCGCTGCTCCGGCAAAGAAAACTGAAGAAAAACCGAAGGCTGAGAAAAAGCCTGCGGTGAAGCCAGCTGCTAAAAAACCTGTAGCAAAGTCTGCCAAAGACGCAGATGAAAAGCCGGAGGAAAAATAGTTCTGCAGAACCCTCAAGCATAGAAAAGACCGTTATTCAGACGGTCTTTTTTTATCTCCAGAAGTGAGGTAGATCACCATACCTGGGTAAGTAATGTTATCCCTGAACCGTTGACTTCAGGCGGGTTTAGGCGTACATTTATCTTTGAAAAACACAAGTAGCCAAAATAAACCCGCTTTTCTCAAATCCCCTAGAATTCAATTCTATGTTCTCAATAAACACAAAAAGACCACTTCAGAAGGAAACCATTACTTTCCTTAACTGCCTGGTGGAAAAAGGCGGCCCCGAACCCCATGAATACCAGACCTTTACCGACATTGTTAATCATCTCAAAGCTCACCAGGTTGATCCTTTCAGGGAGATCATCAAAGATTCCCTGGATGAAAACACACTCATCGGACACGGGTTTGTAAAACCATACGGATACCCTGGAGATTTTACGATTATTCATGCCATTTATAAGAATTCTTTTAATCCTGATCCCAGATACAGCAACTGGGACAAATTTTTCCAGAACCAGCCAGGCGCCCAGGCTGTTCGAAACCGCAAGGAGTATTTCCTGAATTATTGCCGAAAGCTGGAAGAAAGTGACAGGAAAGAGGTAAATATTTTAATCCTTGGCTGTGGACCGGCAACAGATGTGAATGAATTTTACGCACTCTACCCCGAAAGCCGTATCAGATTTCATCTTATAGATTTTGATCAGAATGCGCTGGATTTTGCGGGCCAACAGAACAAAAAAATTAATGGAAACATCCAGTATTTCAGGATTAATGTGCTCCGTTTTAAACCTTTGAAAATGTATGACCTGATCTGGTCTGCCGGGCTATTTGACTATTTTAAAGAAAAGCACTTTATCTACCTAATCAACAAATACGTGAAATACCTGGCAGACGATGGAGAATATGTGATTGGCAATTTTTCTCATCTCAATCCTACGAAAAGGCTTATGGAGGTCCTGTCGGACTGGTACCTCAACCACCGGTCTAAATATGATCTGATCCGGATGGCAGTTGAGGCCGAAGCCGATGAAGATCGCGTCCGGGTTGATATGGAAGAGCTTGGTGTCAACCTGTTCTTAAGAATAAATAATTTTGTCAACGGTAATGCCGTAAATTAATGGGAAAGAAATTCAATATACCGGCAAACCTTCTTGGACTTCCGACATCCATCCATCAGGATTACGAATTGCGTGGAATGACTCTTGCATTCAAAGGCAAGATCCAGCATCTCGAGAAAGAGTTTGGCGATGACTTTTTCAACCGTTCCATTATACCATTCCGCTTTTCCATCGTTCTAGCCATCTTTTTCTACGGTATCTTTGCATTTCTTGATTCAATAATGTTCCCGGAATTAAAAGAGCTTTTCTGGTTCATCCGGTTTGGGATTGTGACGCCAATTTTGGTTGGCGTAATCTTCTTATCCTTCTCAAAGAACTTCAAAAAATTCATGCAACCTGTAATTGCAGGAATTATGTACCTCACGGGACTCGGCATTATTGTTATGAATTATTTTGCCTCCACCCTCGCGGGAGATTATTCATATTATGCGGGACTTTTCCTTATCCTGATGTTCGGGTATACCTTTATCCGTGCAAGGTTTATCTATGCAACCATTGCCGGTTGGTCTATCGTTATCTCCTATGAAATTGCGGCATTGTGGATTGCAGAGACACCAATTGAGGTATTTATTAACAGCAATTATTTCTTCATCTCCGCCAACGTAATTGGTATGTTCATCTCCTATTTCATGGAGAACTCAGTTCGTCGTGATTTTTACATGAGAAAACTGCTTCAGACCGAGCGGGAGAAAGTTGTCAAAGCAAATAACACACTTGAAAAAAGGGTGGATGAGCGTACCCATCAGCTCACAATAGCAAACAAGGATCTTTTAAAGGAAATTGAAGTTAGAAAGCACCATCAGAATGAGAAGAATAAACTTGAAGTCCAGCTTCTACACCTTCAAAAGATGGAAACCATTGGTACCCTGGCCGGAGGAATAGCACATGACTTCAATAACATCCTGACTCCCATTCTGGGTTATACTGAAATGGCATTGGAGGAGCTATCGGATGAAAGCACATTAAAATATGATGTTGAACAGATCAATAATGCTGCAACACGGGGAAAGGACCTTGTCCAGCAAATCCTGACCTTCAGCAGACAGGTTGATGTAGATAAAAAGCCGCTTGAGCTCCATCGTGTAGTTAAAGAGGTTATGAATCTTATCAGGGCATCTTTCCCTTCGAATATTGAGATCCAACAGGACCTCAGCGAGGACTGTGGTACCATCCTGGCCGATGCCACCCAGATGCACCAGATTATCATGAATATATGTACCAATGCCTATCATTCCATGTTAAGCAAGGGGGGGGAGGCTTAATGTAAAGCTGGATGCTTTGGATGTTGATGCCCGCAAGCTTAAGACAGCAAGTAAAATAAAATCCGGTCCTTATGTCCGGCTGACTATTGCAGATACCGGCCACGGAATGGATAAGCAGACAATAGACAGGATCTTCGAACCATTTTTTACAAAAAAGGAAGTGGGATCCGGATCCGGCCTTGGATTATCAGTTGTTCACGGGATCGTAAGCAGTTACAAAGGTGCAATCGAGGTGGAAAGCCTGACCGGCGAAGGATCAAAATTTATGATCTATCTTCCTCAGCATACCTCAGAGAGTGCAGATGCTGACTCTTCAAGGGAAGCTGCTACAAAAGGCAATGAAAGAATCCTTTTTGTTGACGATGAAAAGGAAATTACCTATATGGGGAAAAGGATGCTGGAAAGTCTGGGATACTCCGTTGAAATTCGCAGCGATGCAGATGCTGCATTGAGGGAATTGAAAAATGATCCTATGAAATATGATCTGCTGGTGACAGACCAGGCAATGCCTCAAATGCTTGGAACCGACCTTGTTGAAGCTGCCAGAAAAATCCGTCCGGATCTGAAAGTGATCATTATTACAGGTTATGAAGATTCCATCCCTGCAAATACGGATAGTGAGCTTGGAGTGTCTGAAATAATTTTAAAACCCCTTATACTAAGTGATTTTAGTAAATTAATCAGGGAAGTGCTTGATAAAAAAGAAAAAATGGAGGTGTAATTATGGGAAAAATACTGATTATAGATGACGAACCCTACATTCTCTTAATGTTGAAGAAAATGCTGGAAAAAGCAGGTTACGAAGTTAACCTTGCTTCAAACGGAAGGGAGGGAATGGCCTTATTCGAAAAGGCTTCTGCAGATCTGGTCATTACTGACATTATTATGCCTGATAAAGAGGGACTTGAATTGATACTGGAGATGAAAAAGCAGAGACCAGCCCTTAAGATTATTGCGATGTCAGGCGGTGGAAGAATATCGCCAGAAAGTTATCTGGAGTGTGCCAAGCATTTTGGTGCAGAAAAAGTTTTTCAGAAACCCTTTCGTCAGAAAGACCTGATATCTGCCGTTAAAGAACTGATTCCAGCCTGAAACCTCAGAGAAGCAAGAGGGCTGCTACCAGAGTGCTGGCTATAACGAATATCCGATAGGCCCTTTCAGGAAAAAGCCGGACCAGCCAGATACCCAGAATCGCACCAATAGCGATGGCAGGTATTATCGTTACATCAAACAACAATGACTGCCAGGTAATTGTCTTCCATACAAAAACGTGGAAGGGCACTTTGGTCAGGTTAACAATAAAAATAAACCACGCGGCGGTACCAATGAATTGATTCTTGGGCAGCCTCATGGACAGGAAATAAAGCGCCATTGCGGGTCCCGCAGCATTAGAAAGCATAGAGATAAATCCCACCATCAGACCAAGGATCATTGAGAACCACCAGAAATCAGGAATCTCAGCTTTTTTCCGAATGTCCTGCCAGACCATAAGTATTATTCCGAATATCACAATCCCGGCAATAATCCGTATAAAGATTTCATCAGATATTTTCCCGCCGACCCAGACACCTACCAGGATACCAACAAAAGCCCATGGTAAAAGGTTTCTCACATATTTCCATTCTGTATGACGGTTGTACCATGAAACTGCAATCATATCTGCAAAAATGAGCAAAGGCAGCAATATTCCAACACTTGGACGACCACCAAAAGTGGAAGCAAGTATTGGAACCACCATTAGTCCAAAACCCTTGAGTCCGGCTTTTGACATACCTATCAGAACTCCACAACCAAGCATAACACTCCATTGGAAAGCTGTCAGGCTAGAAATTGAGATTGCTTCCATTACATGCGAAAATACAAATTAGTCTGAACCATATAATGTGTATTCTCTGATAATGATTATTTTTAAGCAACCAAACCATCAACATCATGCAAAGAAGATCATTTCTCAAAAATGGAGCCGCAGCAACTGCAGCCATGCTAACAGGTACAGCTGCACTGGCAAATCCGGTTTTAAGGCCATCTGTACTTCATGCTGCGCCAGATCATGACTTCAAATTAAAGTATGCCCCACATTTTGGTATGTTTAAAAACCATGCCGGGGATGACCTTCTGGACCAGATCCAGTTTATGGCAGATGTTGGCTTTAAAGCCATGGAAGATAACGGAATGAAAGGCCGCGAAGTTGCTACCCAGGAAAAAATCGCATCTAAAATGGCGAACCTTGGAATGGAAATGGGCGTTTTTGTTGCCCATTCAATTTATTGGACAGAACCTAATCTTACAAGCGGAGATCCCGAAAAGCTGGAGGAATTTCTAAATGAGATCCGGGAATCGGTCATAGTTGCCAAACGCGTGAATGCCAAATGGATGACCGTAGTCTGTGGCCATGTGGATCTCAAAAAAGATATGGGATACCAAACCCGAAACGTTATTAATGCATTGAAAAAAGCATCTGATATACTCGAACCCCATGATCTTATTATGGTGCTTGAACCTTTGAATTTCAGGAGCCATCCCGGACTCTTCCTTAATAAGATACCGCAGGCTTATCAAATTTGCCAGGCAGTCGGCAGTCCGTCCTGTAAAATCCTTGACGATCTGTACCACCAGCAGATCCAGGAAGGGAACCTGATACCCAATATTGACCTTGCATGGGATGAGATAGCCTATTTTCAGGTTGGAGATAACCCGGGAAGAAAAGAACCTACCACCGGAGAAATCAACTACACGAATGTATTCCGGCATATCCATGAAAAAGGATTCACGGGTATCATCGGGATGGAGCACGGCAATTCAATGCCCGGCAAAGAGGGTGAGCAGGCCCTGATTGAGGCCTATGCTACGGTAGATGATTTTTAGACAGATTCCGGAACATTCCTCTGGCCGGGTATGAACTTCATTCTCATACCGGCACTTAATCCGGATCCAGGCTCAGTTTCTATTCAATCGGTGCAGTCCCTGCGCTTGGAACCATGTACTCCATATCTACCGGTCCCATTTCAATCTTATCAGGCCCTAATTTCATATCCGAGGCCATCAATTCATCCCAGGTTACTTTTTTACCTGTGTATGCAGCCTGCCTGCCCATAATTGCAGTAAGATTCGTATTAGCTGTTTCCTCAGCCTCAACTATCTGTCCGCCATTACGAATTATGGTTATCAGATCAATATGCTCCTGGTCATAGGGACTCATGATTCCTCGTCTGTCCGGCTTGCCTTCATCGTCTATCGGATAGGGGAATTCGAACTTTATAGTCCCGTCAGTATCCCATACGGTACTGGAACAATTGGTGTAGCCCTTGGTACCCCTCACCAGTTCACTTACATTATTCTCGCAATCATTAATCTGCCTGCACATAGAATGCACATGAACCTTGTCGTCATAGACAAAATCAACTGAAAAATTGTCGTAGCAATCGCCGGAGACACGCCTTAGTCTTGAACCTACCCCAACGGCCTCCTGGGGATGCTTGCCTGCAAACCAGTTTGCCACATCAATGTTGTGTATATGCTGCTCAACGATATGATCTCCCGATAGCCAGGTCCAGTTGACCCAGTCCCTTAGCATGCCCTCCATTTCTGTCCATCCAGGCTGAGGGTTGCGATGCCATAGTTTTCCCATGTTCCAGTAAACATTGGCTGAAACAATATCTCCGATGGCCCCGGCCTTTACCTGGTTATAAACTGAGGTATAATCCCTTGCATGTCTCCGCTGGGTACCGGTTACAACTGAAAGACCTGCTGCCTCAGCCTGCTTTGAAGCAGCGATGATCATCCTTGCTCCGCCAGGATCCACGGCTACAGGTTTTTCCATAAATACATTCTTTCGGGCTTCAACACAGGCCTGAAAATGCTCGGGTCTGAAATAGGGTGGTGTTGCCAGTATGATGTAATTGACATCCGCTTCAAGCAGGCGCTTAAAAGCGTCAAAACCTGTAAAGCAATTCGCATCATCTACTTCCACTCCTTTTTTCTCCTTCAGTTGTGTCCTGCAGCGATCAATACGATCCTGGAATACATCTGCCAGGGCATGAATTGTAAGATCTTTGCCCGCATTTAAAAAATTAATTGCGGCTCCTGTACCCCTGCCTCCGCATCCGATAACACCGGCCCGGAGTGGTTCTCCATCCGGAGCCTTGTCGAGAAAAGTTGCCAGGTCAACAGGTTTGTATCCCGATGAGCATGAACTCAGAATACCACTGAATCCTGCAACTCCAATTGCTCCTAATGCCGCTGCATTACCAATAAATTGTCTGCGGCTGCTGTTCTTTTGTTCTTCCATGATTTTTTATTTAGAAGTTTAATTTAAGAATTTTCTATTTATAATCGCATATCACCCTGAAACCAACATGGGTTTCATCTGTGTACCACCATATACTTTTCGGAATCTGGGGATCTGTCTTTTTCCACTCCTTGTCTCGTGTGAAGCCCCTGGTGGCACTACGCACCCTGTCTGCATCTGACCTGTAGGATCCTCCCCTTATCACAAATTCACTCCCCTCGGCCGGACCGGTCGGATTGTATATATTTCCCCCTGTATAGTTGGAATAGGTATCCGGTGCGTAATAATCAGAACAGTATTCAGCCACATTTCCAAGCATATTCACAAGTCCATATGGATTAGGGTTGATTCGTCCCGGCCTTGAGGGTTTTCCCATGCTGTTCATGGAATAAATTATGTTTGATGCAATAACAGCAGTATCCACCCCGAAAATTTTCTGTCTCAGACCGGAGCGGGTAAACCGCTTAGGATCTCCTTCAAAATAATAGGCTGTCTTTGTTCCTCCTCTGGCGGCATATTCCCATTCAGCTTCTGTAGGCAATCGAAAGTTTTTTCCGGTAATGCTTGTCAGCCATTCGCAATATACAACAGCGGCTTCGTGAGTCATCATGATTGCAGGCATGCTGTCTTTACCCCATCCCTGATCCGGTGCTCCCCATGGGGGAGTGGGACCTGATATCGCATCTACATCCTTAAATCCAATATCCAGGTAAGCATCTGCTGTTTTTCCCTGTGATCCTGTCTGTTTGAAAAATTCCAGATATTCATCCCAACTCACTTCAAGCTTAGCCATAAAAAAGGAATCTACCCTTACTTCCACCTGTGGACCCTCATCCTCAGACCTGAGGGGTTCATCCGGTGGACTACCCATTGTAAAAGTCCCCCCGGGAATTGCTATCATATCGAAACTGAGCCTGCTGCCCGGAATGTACTCCCTGAAATCAGTAAAACCTGTGATTGTTGCCGGTTCATCATAAACGTCACCCAATATTTCTGACTTTCTTCCGAAATCCAGGTTGTGGGCATGTACCTGATCCTTGGAATAATGTCCAACGGCAATATGGCAGTTTATGCAATGAAGCTCCTCCTCATGCTGGCTGTAATATAAATGTGCTTCCCTCCCCTCCTCAGTTAATCCCAGCGGGAAATTATTCTGGTGACAATGAATGCAGGAGGCCTTATAGGTATGTTTACTTGCATATTCAGGTCTTGATTTCTCCTCCCAGTTTAATGACTCCGGGTCTTTGAATAACTTGCCCCAGACATCCCTTGCACCGGTTACTGCCTTTGCACCCAGGTATCCTTCACCCTTTGGAGGCAGGTGGCAATCCACGCATTTAACCTGGATGCCTCTCTTGTTATCGTAATGAGTGGACCTTTTCCAGCTCTGAGTGGCCTGGGGATGAACATGACAGGCCTCGCAGAAGGAATTTGTTGATGTTTTTTCCACGACCTGGTGACTACCAAACAGGAGTAAAACTCCTAGTAATAGTCCAGTCCAGAATATAATCCGGGGCTTTTTGAATGACAAGAGTCGCTTCATAATCAGGGAAATAAAGAAAACAAATTTTGACTTATCATTCAATTAAAGATCAATGACATCGTACAATTTATATGCATTCTAAGGAATACTTGGGATCAATTATTAACTTCAAGACAAAACAAATCAGATAAAATTCCGTAAGAATGCTATAGAATCTATTGTTTATACGCCATATGAAAAAAATATTACCTGTTATTATAAGTATCCTCATTCCATTTGGCAGCCTTACGGCCCAGTTAAGTGTCAACATCAATGATAGCACAAATCTCAGTTGTTTTGAATCTATGGATGGAACGGCTACAGTTACCCTCAGCGGAGGAACCGGGCCTTTTGAAATCCTCTGGGATGATGACTCCCTTACTACAGAGGCAACCGCAACCGACCTGGTTGCAGATCGTTGGTACCGGGTGACAGTAACAGATGCGACACCCACCGAGGTAAAAGACAGTGTTATGCTGTCGCAGCCGGATGAGATCATTTTTGATCTTGAGGGACTAAAAATAATTCAGTGCTACGGTCCATCTGAGGGATTTATAAAAATATCCTCCAGCGGAGGTGCCGGTCCCCATACATATTCCTGGACCGGAGAAATCACTTCCGATTCCGATTCAATCTACAACCTGACAGCCGGCAAGTATTATTTTCTGATAACCGATTCTACAGGTTGTTCCCTGAATGACAGCCTGACACTTGAAGAAGCTGACATGGTTGAAATCACATTTGATTCAATTTTTCCCAATCCCTGCCTGGGACTATCAGTAGGTGAGATTTATGTTTCGGCCGGCGGGGGACAAGCCCCTTATGGATATTTATGGACCGGTCCCTCAGAATTCACAAAAACCACACAGGATATTACCGGTCTTATAGAGGGACAATATTGCCTTGATCTGACCGATGCCCGGGGATGTGTATATGAACGTGATACTTCCATCGTTGACGGAGATCCGATAACAGTCACACATTCCGTCTCAGAGTACCGTGACTTCAATCTGGTTTGCTACGGGGATGCCAGTGGAAGCATTACAATTGATACAGTCGCAGGCAATGGACTGGACTGGAAAATTTATAAGTATATCTGGAAAGGGCCCAACAATTTCATAGCTTATACTTATGAGATATCAAATCTGAAAGCCGGTAACTATCACCTGAATGTCCTGGATTCCCTTAAATGCCGAAGTGATGTTTCCATAACATTAATCCAGCCTTCCCCCGTCGTTGTAATTTACGATTCTCTAGTAACCAATCCCTGCCTGGATGATCAGAATTCAGCCATCTATATTTCAATCGAAAATGGAATTGAACCTTTCACATACGATTGGAGCGGGGCGGATGGTTTCACAAGCGATGCACAAAACATTATGAACCTGGCCAAAGGGGACTACTCTGTTTCTGTCACGGATGCCGATGCCTGTAATTCGGTTTCAAATACAGCGCTCGCCCAGGTGGATGAAATTGAAATGATAATTGCCATATCCGAATTCGACGAGTACAATGTCTCATGCCCGGGGTCCGATGATGGATTCATTAAGATTCAGAGCATTCCCGGTTACAGCGATCTTGGCGGTTTTATATTTTATACTACCGGTCCGGCCGGATTCAGTTCTCCCTTCCGTTTCATGACCAACGATGTTAAGGCAGGCAGCTATCATATCACGGCCACAGATCCATTAGGGTGCTCCGGGGAATTGGACACCGTTCTTACCCAACCACCAGCCATTGAAACCCCGGATATTTCCGGTGAGACAAAATTTATTCACGATTCCAATTATATATATTCAGTTGACGATGCAACAACCTCAAGTTCATTTGCATGGTCAGTCGAAGGTGGTGAAGTCTGGAAGGGCCAGGGAAGTAATTCAGTTGAGATCGAATGGAGAAGCACAGGCACCGGAAAAGTGAAAGTGATTGAAACAAACGTAGATGGATGCGATGGTGATACAGTTTTCCTTCAAACCAGTTTCTATGATGTCACAGGTATTGATATTCCTGGCAGATCTGTTAAAATTTATCCCAACCCGGTGGTGAAAACTCTTTTTATTGAGGGACTTGAAAACTACCATGGAACCGTTGAGTTTTACAGCCTCCTGGGCCAAATGGTCCTGCGACTTGACCTGAGGGGACAGATTAACCTTGAGGGACTGGAAAAAGGAGTGTATTACCTCAGGATTGCCAATCTAGAAGGTGAGCAAATACTGACACGGAAAATCATCAAAAAGTAATTCCTGGTCAGGCGGTAAGATGCCTCAATTTAATTAAGCTGCAAGTTAATCCGAACCTGAGAATTTAGTACCCTGCAGCCTGACCATCCTTCCGGCTTTCGGAGGCACCATAGTAAACACCGTTCTTCTCATCAAACAGGATGGCCTGATAGCCCCCATATCCTCCGACATCAAATTGAATGGTGTGCCCCTTCCTAATCAGTTGCCGGATTACCTCATAATCAAATCCTGTTTCGAGTAAAACTGTTCCTCCGTCAAGCATTTTTGTCCCGGTGGGCTGCGACGAACCTACATGTTGAATTCTGGGTGCATCGCCTGCCTCCTGGAGGTTCATTTCAAAATCAATCATGTTCACCATGATCTGGACATGCCCTTGCGGCTGCATTCCTCCCCCCATCACCCCAAAACTCATCCAGGGTTTCCCATTCCTGGTCACAAAAGCAGGAATAATGGTATGAAACGGTCTCTTACCAGGTGCATAACAATTAAAATGATCCTTGTCCAGGCTGAAAAGTTCTCCCCGGTCCTGTAATATAAAACCAAGCTCATATGGTGTCATCCCGCTACCCATTCCCCTGTAATTACTCTGGATCAGTGATACCATATTCCCCTGCTCGTCAGCAACAGTCATGTAAATTGTATTGCCCTGTTCCAGTTCCCCGGCAGGGTATGTCCTTGCCGCTCTTTTGGTATCAATGAGATCCCTTCGCTCAGCAGCATATTCCTTTGAGATCAGTTCCTCAAGAGGCAGTTTATTGAAATCCGGATCTGAATAAAATTTTGCCCGGTCTTCGTAGGCAAGTTTCTTGGCCTCCACAAAAATATGGATATACTCTTCGCTACCAAATCCCATTGAGGCAATGTCATATCCTTCAAGTACGTTCATAATCTGGAGAGCCGCGGTTCCCTGACCGTTCGGGGGAAGTTCCCATAGATCATATCCTCGGTAGTTTGCAGACAAAGGCTCGACCCATTCAGATTTATGGCTTGCCAGGTCATCGTAGCTCAGAAATCCGCCCTGATCTTTCATGTACCGGGCTATGGTCTTTGCAATCTCTCCCTTATAGAAAGCATCCCTCCCACCATCAGCTATTTTTTCCAGGGTATTTGCCAGGTAAGGATTCTTGAAAATTTCACCCTTGGCAGCTGTCTTGCCCCCGGGCATATATGTCTCTTTGAATCCGGGATATTTTTGCAGCCGGCCGGAACTGAGGTTCATATAATAGGCTATGAGTTCAGTCACCGGAAAACCTTCGCGAGCATACTGAATGGCAGGTGTAAGAATATCTTTCATTTCAAGTGATCCAAACTTTTCGTGCATCTCAAACCACCCGTCAACGCAACCGGGAACGGAAACCGGAAGGGGACCGTAGGCCGGAATTTTACTTAGTCCGTTTTTTTCGAAGTGTTCAAGTGTAAGGGATTGAGGTGAGCGCCCTGAGGCATTCAGTCCATAGAGACGGCCCGATTCTGCATGCCATATGATAGCAAACAGGTCTCCTCCAATTCCGTTGCCGGTTGGTTCTACGAGTCCGAGTACGGCATTGCCTGCAATGGCTGCATCAATGGCATTTCCCCCTGCCTTAAGTATATCCAGACATACCTGTGTTGCCAGAGGCTGGCTTGTGGCTGCCATGCCGTGAACGGCAATGACCTCAGAACGTGTCGCAAAGTTGTGCCCGGTAACACGATCCTGTGTATATACCTGATTAATAATAAGTAAAAACAAAGTCGTGGTCAGTAGATTCTTTAGCATGTTTAACAACTTTTAAGAGTTTCAATATGGGTGCCTGAGGAATATTTGTGATATTTGGATCCGTATTCTGCAAGATAGCAATATCAATGCAGCTAAAAAACATCACTAAACAGATTCAACATGACTCGGAGTTTAATCAAGGTTGCTTTCCGCAATTTCAGGCGTGATGCGACCTACAGCCTGATAAATATCATCGGACTCACCATTGGCATTACAGGTAGTTTATTACTTATCCTCTACGTTTATGACGATCTGAGTTTCGACCGCTATCATGAAAAGGCAGACCGGATCTACCGGATCTCTTCACGCATCTCGGAACCGGATGATGCGTTTAACTGGGCGGTCACACAGGTACCCCTGGCACCTCAGCTGATGACAGACTACCCGGAGGTGGAAGAAGCTGTGCGATTGATACAATCGGGCAGGAGTCTATATAAAATCGGTGATAAGGAATTTTTTGAGGAGGAGGTCATGTATTCGGACTCCAACACATTCAACGTATTTAGTTTTCAATGGGTCGAGGGGGATCCTTCAACTGCACTTACCGAACCCAACAGCATGGTAGTGACACGTTCATTTGCAGAACGGTACTTCGGAAGTGAGAGTCCACTGGGAAAAGAACTCACCAACGAAGATGATGATTCCTACAACGTTACAGGATTAATTGAGGATATTCCCCATAATACCAATATTCAGTTTTCAGCACTTATTTCAAGGAACAGCCTGCCGGAGGACTGGGGAAGCTGGGGGGCATTCCATATTTATACTTATTTGTTACTGCAGGAAGGATTTGACTACGAAGTTTTTGAGGCCAAACTTCCGGAACTGTACACCAATCACATGGCGGAGATCTTTGAACGAATGGGAATAGACATTGTATATGAAGTTCTTCCCCTTACCTGGATTCATCTTCATTCTGATTTTGAGGGTGAACCTGTTCCTGTTGGCAATATCAGTTATCTGTACATTTTTATTGCCATCATTATACTTATGATCCTTATTGCTAGCATGAACTATATGAACCTCGCTACAGCTCGGGCCACAAAGCGTTCAAAGGAGATTGGTATCCGGAAAGTAGCAGGTTCTACAAGAATTTCATTAATCCGGCAATTCCTCACTGAGTCCATGGTGCTTACCTTTATCTCGCTCATTATTAGCCTGGTACTACTATACACCTTCCTTCCCTCGTTCAATAATCTGGCTGGTAAGTCAATCGGTTTTTCGATGCTGTGGAACCCTGTTATTCTACTGAGCCTTCTCGGGGTTTTACTTATCACCGGAATTCTGGCCGGATCCTATCCTGCCTTTTTCTTATCATCTTTTAATCCGGTGACCGTACTCAAGGGTCAACTCAACATAGGTCGTTCAAATCTCAGCATACGGAAAGTCCTGGTTGTGGCACAATTTACACTTTCCACCTTCCTGGTGATCAGTACCTGGATCGTGTATGACCAGCTGACCTACCTGAAGAATATTGACCACGGTTTTGATAAGGAAAATGTGATTACCCTGGGAATGACCACAGAAGGAATGGTGGATAAGATCCCTGTCCTGAAGGAAAAATTAAAATCCAATCCTGGAATTCTTTCAGTAGGCTCGGCAAATGCGAGAATCGGAAATGGCTCGAGCAAGGGCATCATGAGAGTTGAGACCCCGGAAGGAATGGTTGAACGCGGGATCAATAATTTTCGTGTTGATCATGATTTCATTGAAACTACAGGTATTAAGATAATTGATGGAAGGGGATTTTCAGAAGATTTTCCCGGTGATACAGCCCGTGGAGTTATCATCAATCAAACGCTTGCAAAAAGGTTTAACTGGAACGAGCCTATCGGGAAAAAAGTGATTCTGCCGATGGACTCCAATATTGTTGCCACCGTTGTCGGGTTAATTGCCGATTATTACCAGTTCGGATTGTACAATGTTATGGAAGACCAGCTGTTCATGTATTACCCCCGGTGCTACCGTGTTTATGTCAAGCTTGCAGGTCAGAACATGGGCGCATCGTTAAAGCATATCGAAGATGTGTGGACTGAATTATATCCTGAATTCCCGTTTGCCTATACCTACCTTGACGAAGACTTCGGAGAGCAATTTGAAGCCGATGAGAAACGTGGGACAGTTTATACTTCCTTTTCCATCCTGACGGTATTGATTGCCTGTCTTGGCCTCTTCGGGCTGTCATCCTTTGTTGCGGAGATGAGAACCAAGGAAGTTGGGATCCGCAAGGTTCACGGTTCAAGTGTTTCAGGAATAGTACAGCTGATGTTGAAAGACTACATGGTCCTGATCGTTATTTCAGTTGTTATCGCATCAATTGTGTCCTGGTATTTTGCCAATAACTGGCTGGAAGGATTTGTGAACCGCACCAATATAAGATGGGTGTCGTTCGTTATGGCGGGACTACTGACTCTGTTGATTACTGTTATAACGGTAAGCTACCATACTATACGATCTGCCAATGTCAACCCGGCCGACTCTCTGAGAGATGAATAAAAAACCCGGAATGATTCCGGGTTTCCTGAGACTCTTGGTATGATAAATTTTCTTTATTCCGGTTTCTTGTAAATCCTTACCCAGTCTACCTCCATGGTAGCGGGTAGTTGGTGGTCTCCAATTCCGTTTGAAACTCCTGAGCTGAAAACAAGATATAACGGATCCTGAGGAATACCCTTGGTCTGTGTAAGAACCACCTTTTCATTGATCTTCCAGACTATTTTTTCAGGTGACCACTCAATGGAGTATATAAAAAAGTCTGAAGTGAATTTACCGGCTCCCTTTTTGACAACCTTTTTATGAACTCCTCCTTTTTCCGCAATGTTGCCCCAAAAATTTCCGTAAAAAATCTTGCCCTTCTCAACTTTTGCCACATCTACATGAGGAAGAATTTTGTCGGAAGCCATCCACATTGCCTGACGGACCGGGGCCCCACTCATACGGATCTTGGCGCGTACCCGGCCATATTGCTGTCGGAAACTTTTCCCGGTTGAGATGAGTCCGGATGTATAATCAAATTCCCGGTTTTTGAACCCAAGGACAGGGTCCCAGACTTTGCCGCTTGCCTGTTCCTTCTTGGTCACGATCTTGAGTACTGAATCAGAGATCTCAATA
The DNA here is from genome assembly GCA_011053095.1 of Bacteroides sp. Lineage (GTDB taxonomy): Bacteria > Bacteroidota > Bacteroidia > Bacteroidales > SM23-62 > SM23-62. Next base: position 31,513 of record DRHS01000254.1, on the reverse strand, counting down.
TTTCTGCCTTTTGTATAAAAGTGCTTGTCGCCCGGGAGTGCATAAGTATCCTTCAGAAGTTTCTCTCCCCAGTAATAATTAGTCATCCATTTGCCCGTATCCAGTGAACCCTCTTTGAAATCATCCTCAAAAGTAATTTCCCATTCCTTGAGTTTATCGAAATCGTTTTTCTTTTCAAGTTTCTGATACCAGATGAGCTTTTCTGATTTTTTAAGTTCCAGGTATTCCTTCTCGAGTTCAAACTCCTTTGACTGCTCATATTTAGCCTTGGACTTGAGCGCCATATATTCCTTCACCTTCTTGAACTCCTCAGAATTTGTAGCCTCCTCGAGTTCTTTAAGCCTGCTAAGACGCTCGGAACCCTTTACTTCCTGATACGTTTTAAGCTTTGCTGAGGATTTGAACTTAAAGTACTTCTTGATAGTAGCTGATTTCTTAAGCGACCGGTACTCCTGTTCCTTCTGATGCGCATCGGTTCCCTTGTATTTTTTGCCTGCGGACTGCCTGGCACTGGTAAACTCACCGGAATTTACATACTGGGCAAGCTCCTCATATTTCTTCAGGTCATCCGATTTGTCGGTTTGTTTATACTCCTCCAATTCCCTGGATTCCTTGACCTTGAAATAGGTTTTTATGTCTTTTGATTTCTTAAGCGAAAGATATTCTCTTTCTTTTTTATACTCTTCAGTATCCTTGAATTTTTGGGATTTGATGGCCTTGACTTTCCCGGTAAACTCGCTTATATTAACGATTTTGTCGAGTTCTTCGAACCTGGCCAGCTCATCGGATTTTTTATAAGCTTTAAACTCCTTGTGGCCTTTTACAAGGGCAGCTTCTTCCGATTCAATTTTGGCTGTGGCTGGTATACCCATATCAATTGATTTTGAATACAGTTATTACAAAGTAGTTAAAGATATAAAAAATATAGAATATCGTCAGAACCTTACCATGACTTATAACGACGTCCCCTGATATAAAAGTGTGCACCGATACTGATTGCAACATATTGGCTGGATGTTCCTATTACACCTTTTATTTGTGCAAAGGCATTTACATCCTTTTCCACGATCATCTCAATTCCGGTCCCTACATTTAATGCTGGCATTATATCGCTTGACGAAGTTCCGGATTCAAACGAAGAGCTGAGCCATGAGAGGTTGGCCCCTGCAAGGGCATAGAATAAAATTGTCTTTTCCGTGGCCAGTTTATAGGTGGCATTCAAATCAATCGTACCGAACAAGGTGGTGGCCATACCATAAGTGTTGTGCTGCCGCTTTCCCGGCATATAAAAACTGAGTTCAGGAAGCAGCCAGAATTTGTCACCAAGCTCAAATACTCCACGGGCAGTAAGCCCCGGATTTCCGGTTTTGTGATCAGCATTTTCAATTCCTGAGTTGAACGAAAGTCCCCCTCCAAAACGTGAAAATTGCGCGGAGGTACCGGAATTCATGGCAAAAAACAATAAAAATGCAATAAGGGTAGTCTGAGTGATTTTTCGGGTCATGGTCTTTGTTCAGTTATTAGAAATCTTCAGTAATCGTTCTGTCTTTATCTTCGGCTATCCTGATGAGTATTCCGGCGAATATTCCAAACTGGGATGTAGATCCTTCTGTGACCAGAAAATCATATTTGCTTCCCAGGGTGTAACGCAATTCCCCGAAGGGGACTACCTTATTGCCTAGGTTCAGCCGAATTCCCGCTCCCACATTCAGTCCAAGATTCAGCTCCTGCCGTCTTTCTTGTTCAACTTGTCCGCGTACAACTTCATCGCGCTCCCAGATCATGTTCGCAAAATTTAATCCCATAAGACCATACCCCTCAAACATTCCCTGGTTAATGATCACATAATTCCCGTCCATGTTGATCATCCACCATTCATACCTCTGTGTCCCCTCTGAAATATCTGTTCCGTTGGCAGTATTTACTGTATGAGGCAGGTAATACATGAAATTGGGAGTGAGTTTTATTTCATCATTTACCCTGTATATTCCAAATAAGCCTATTCCAGGCTCCTTAACTTCTGAGGAGTAGCCCACCTCCAGTCCCATATGAGTAAACTGGCTAAATCCGGCCAGAGGCAGGAATAGAATCATCAGGGTATTGATAAAAATCTTTTTCATCTTTATGAGTGTTCGTGATAAATCAAATTCAAAATTAGAAAAGACATTCATTTTACCACTATTCTGAGCGTAAAATTCCTACTCTTTTTCATTAAAAATGCTAACTTTGTTTTCTCTGTTACGTCATTAATAAATTACCTAAATGGCTCAGATTAAAGGAGAAATTATCCAGATTATCGGTCCCGTAGTAGATGTAAGTTTTGAAAAATACGGAAACGATCTGCCGAATATTCATGATGCACTTGAGATTAAAAGGCCGGATGGCTCCAAACTTATAGTTGAGTGCCAGCAACATATCGGTGAGAATACCATCCGGACGATAGCGATGGATTCAACCGATGGTTTGCAGCGGGGACTTGAAGTTCTCACCACAGGATCTTCAATTAAAATGCCCGTAGGTGATCAGATTAAAGGCCGATTGCTTAATGTGATTGGGGAAGCCATTGACGGCATGGAACAACTGGATAAAAAAGGAGGATACGAAATCCATAACAAGCCTCCCATTTATGAAGATCTTTCCACTGAAAGTGAAGTGTTTTTTACCGGTATTAAAGTGATTGACCTGCTGGAACCCTACTCCAAAGGTGGGAAAATTGGATTGTTCGGTGGAGCCGGTGTTGGCAAGACTATCATCATCATGGAGCTGATCAATAATATTGCCAAGCAGTATTCGGGTATTTCTGTTTTTGCAGGTGTGGGAGAAAGAACCAGGGAAGGGAACGACCTGCTCAGGGAAATGATTGAATCCGGAGTTATTAAATATGGTGAGGCCTTTGAAAAGAGTATGGAAGAAGGCGGCTGGGATCTTAGTAAGGTAGATAAAAAGGCGCTTGGAGAATCTCAGGCTACTCTTGTTTTCGGCCAGATGAATGAGCCACCCGGAGCACGTGCAACTGTGGCCTTATCCGGACTGACTGTCGCTGAATCTTTCAGGGATGGAGACGAAAAGAGCGGGGGAAGGGATATCCTTTTCTTCGTGGACAATATTTTCCGCTTTACCCAGGCAGGCTCTGAGGTTTCAGCCCTTCTGGGAAGAATGCCATCTGCGGTGGGTTATCAGCCAACTCTTGCAACTGAAATGGGAATCATGCAAGAGCGTATTACCTCCACAAAACATGGTTCCATTACATCCGTTCAGGCCATTTATGTCCCGGCCGATGACCTTACAGATCCAGCACCCGCTACTACATTTGCTCACCTTGATGCAACAACAGTACTGAGCCGTAAGATTTCTGAGCTGGGAATTTATCCCGCTGTTGATCCGCTTGATTCAACCTCAAGGATTCTGACTCCGGAAGTCGTAGGTGATGAACACTACAATACCGCTCAGCTCGTCAAACGATTGCTGCAGAGGTATAACGAACTCCAGGATATTATTGCTATTCTTGGCATGGATGAGTTATCGGACGAAGACAAGCTTGTAGTCCACCGTGCCCGCAGGGTACAGCGTTTCCTTTCACAACCTTTCCATGTAGCAGAACAGTTTACAAGTATACCAGGATGTCTTGTATCAATTGAAGATACCATCAAAGGATTCAATATGATCATGGACGGAGAAGTGGATAAATATCCGGAAGCAGCATTTAACCTTGTCGGTACTATTGAAGACGCCATTGAAAAAGGGAATAAAATGCTCGAGGAATCAAAATAATTCATGAAGCTTCAGATCATAACCCCGGATAAAAAGGTATTTGACGGAGAGGTCAAACTGGTGCAGGTTCCAGGAAGCAAGGGATCTTTTCAGGTATTGAACAACCACGCCCCTATTATATCCACCCTGGAAAACGGTGTAATAAAGATCATTGATGCCAGCGATAAAACTTCGACTATTTCAATCAACGGAGGTGTGATTGAGGTGAAGAACAATAAAATTATAATCCTCGCGGAATCCACTTAATGGCCTGTTTCTTGTACCTTTACCATCAAACAATTCACTGATGATAAAAATAATCTATACAATTTCACTCCTTTTTCTGTCCCTGACGCTATCCATTGCACAGCGGGGAGTAAAAGAAAAAGTGACTTTCAATTCTGAAGATGGGATTCAGATCACGGCGGATAAATACCTTATTAACGAAGAATATCCATACATCCTGTTGTTTCACCAGGCCGGATCAAGCAGGGGAGAATTCAATGAGATTGCCCTGCGGTTTCAGAAATTGAGATATAATTGTCTTGCCGTTGACCTCAGGTCTGGTGATAATTCAAACTTTGTTCGTAATGAAACTGCTCGGAATCTGGGTAGTAAGGGTTCTTCGGTAAAATTCCTGGATGCCGCACAGGATATCAGAGCGGCAATCGATTTTGCCTGGGCTTTGAATCCCAAAGAGGTCATTCTTCTTGGAAGTTCCTATTCTGCCTCACTGGTCATGCTTGAAGGAAAAGATAACACGAATGTTAAAGCAGTGATTGCATTTAGTCCTGGAGAATATTTCGGTGATGATTTAAGGATGGAAGAAGAGATCGATTCCTCCTGGTCCAAGCCTTTATTTGTAGCCGTTACAGAGCGTGAACAACCGTATGTCAAACAAATGCTGATCAATATCCTGGAGGAGGATTATACTATGTTCCTGCCGGAAAAAGCAGCAATGCACGGAGCAAAAGCACTCTGGGAAGACAGCCCATCTAAAGACGAATACTGGCTTGCCCTTCTTTTCTACGTCAATAACCTCAATAAATAAGCTACCTGGTAAAGTTCCTTATCATACGATTCAGTTCCATTGGAGATATCGTGCTTACTTCTCCCGTGGTGAGATGTCTTAAAGAGCAGGTTGAGGAAGCCGAGATTCATTATGTGACAAAAAAGGCATTTCTACCCCTGCTGAAGGGCAATCCCCACATTAATAAGATACACCTGCTGGATGATAATCTTTCAGCACTGACCGATCAGCTGAAGATGGAGAACTTCGATTACATTATCGACCTTCACAGGAGCATTCGCAGCCATCTGATAAAATCAAGACTGAAAATAATGTCCTTTACATTTCCAAAGGTCAATTTTCAAAAGTTCCTTATGATCCGGTTTAAAATTAATCGTCTCCCGGACCTTCACATCGTTGATCGATATTTGGAGACTTTGAAATTGTTTGATGTTACAAATGATGAAAAGGGACTTGAATATTTCGTTCCTGAAAATGATGAAGTCCCCCTTTCGGACCTGCCTTCCAACTTTCATGAAGGCTTTGTGGCTCTTGTAACCGGAGCACAGCACGGAACCAAACAGATGCCGCTTGAAAAAATGGTGGATATTTGCCGGGAGCTTAAGCTGCCGGTAGTTTTACTTGGAGGCAAACGTGAGCAGTTACTCGGAAAAGAGATAGAGGAACAGACCGGAGAAAATGTGTTCAACGCAGTAGGAAAGTATAATATCAACCAGTCCGCCTCACTGATCAGACAGAGCAGGATAGTAATTTCGCCTGACACAGGATTGATGCATATTGCTTCTGCGTTTAAGAAAAAAATACTTTCTGTCTGGGGACATACAATTCCGGAGTTTGGAATGTATCCCTACCTCCCTGATCCCGCATCAGAAATCTTTGAAACAAAAGGATTGTCCTGCCGGCCATGTACAAAAATCGGAAAGGAAAAATGCCCCAGAGGACACTTCCGCTGCATGAATGACATTAATAACCATGACATCGTCCGCTCAGCCCGCCGACTCTACTGATCTCAGACCATATCCAATCCCCGCAAAATTGATTAATTACGGCTTTGCTAAAACGCCGTTTCAACCTTTTCCCGCTGAAGGCATTGATGGCTTAGGAGCCTTTCAGCTGTGCGTAAGCGCAGCTGTCAGCGACGGGGTATCAATGCCCGATGCAGGAAAATCTTACAGGCGGCTTTTTTAGCAATGCCTTCTATAATAATTCAATTTTGCGGGGTTATTGGGCGATGAAATGGTAGATGATGCTGCCTGTCTGCCGGGCGGGGGCATTGTAATTTGAATTAAAACGGGTGCTGAGTGCAGCCTTTTTTGCAGCTTCGGCAAGGCATATCTCATTGGCAGATTTACCGGCTTTATCCGTTTCGGCCTGTACCACCCTTCCCCTCTGGTCGACAGCTATCTTAATTTCTATAAGACCGGCTCCTTCGCACTTGTAAACCGGGACCGGTAATCTCAGATGGTATCTGTTTTCCAGTTCGTAATGAATATTTGTAGGTCCCTCGTAAATGTTCGCCGGCATCTTTTCCTCCTGATCGCCCTCCACGATCAGGTCTTCCTTCTCCATTTCCTCCAGTTCCCTTAACCGGTCCTGAAGTTCTTTCTGATCCTCCGGCCTGTTTTCATCGAGATCCTGCTCCATTTCTCTGACAAATTCTTCAGTGCTGAGTTCCTGATCAATCTTCCTGGCCAGGTTCACCGGAACATTCAAACCGGGTTCCTCAAGATACCTTGCGAGGCGTTCCGCAAATTCCGGGTCCGGCTCTTCTGTCTCCAATTGCTCTTCGATCTGTTCTTCTTCAAAATCAACCAGGATGAGGTTTTCAAGGCGGACTCTTTCGGTAGAAATCTTTATGATCAGGAAAACAAGGATCAGAACCATATGAAATGCAATTGTCCCGAGAATACCCGTGGCATTCTCCTGAACTCTTTCATCCAAACGGTCCCACAATCTTGACATAAAGAGCAGATGTTAATTTCTTTGTGTAAATTTAGCAATTATTGAACGTTCAATGCTACCGGATTATGATACGAAAATTTACAAAGTTCTTTGCAGCACTAATTATGGCTGCTTTTTTACTCAACTCATGCAGTTTCCTGAAAGAAGTTACAAGCTTTGGAAAATGTGAATTCAGGGTTACAACCCTTGAAAATCCGGAGCTTGCCGGTGTGGATGTCAGCAATATTAGCAGTTTTGGTGACATCAGCTATGTTGAAATGGGCATCATATCCGCTTCTATCCTTATAGGAGAATTACCCCTTGATTTCACCCTGAATATTGAAGCCATGAATCCGAATCCGGCAACAGCGGCTCTCAACAAACTGGAATACATCGCGCTTATTGATGATGTGGAGATTGCGCAAGGCACACTGAACCAACGAATAGAGATCCCTGCCAATGGAGGTGTTCAAATAATTCCTCTGCGTCTTAACACGGATCTGATAGAATTATTAAAAAAGGACTCACGCGCGGCCTTGGTTAACTTCGGACTCAATCTGGCAGATGCAAGTGACCGGCCAACCCGTGTCAGTATAAAAGTAAAACCAAGCATTCTTGTCGGAACAATAGAAATTGTTTATCCCGGCTATTTCAGACTCAATTATGATTTTGAAAGTGGAGAGAGTGATTAAAGCTCATTGAACAGATCTGAAAGCAGAACAGAAACAAATACCTCCAATCAATATTGACTGAGATCAACAGAGAAAATAAACTCACCTGAGGTCTCGCCCGTTTCAGGGATATAAATAAATCTGCCTCCAATATTAAAGGGCACAAATATCTGGGCCAGGTGAACATCCGTGGTTAGTTCGAATCCCAGGGACATAAAATCTTTATCTATCGGGCCATTCCCGCTGTTATGTATATAAACATCCTTTCCGATAGCGTAATCATAGAATACCAAACCACGAAATCTTTTAACATACACAGCTCTCCATACCTGCCAGTCCGGATAACCCAGGGGGAATACATAATCAAATGTGTATTTGGTCAATTCTATGGCTGTATGGCTGTGGATACCACGGGGCATTGACAACAGGTTTCCCATCAGGTAATTTTCAGAATCCTGTTTTTGTTTTCCGGCAAATACCCGCAAGGTCTGGTGTGGCAATATTCCTGGAATGTAAAGTACTGCAGATGTATAGGTCTGAGAACCCAGCTGCTCGTCTTCAAACGGTGTGTTGACATATCTCAGATCCAGTATTCCCCCAAACCGTGGAAGAATGTCCCTCTTGCCCCTTTTCAGGTGACTGTAAAAATACATTCGGTAATCCAGAAATGTCAGACCGCTATGATAGGCATTGGGTTCATTGTAATAAAAATAGGCCCTGCTATACCTGACCTCGGCCGAGGGGATCAATCCCATGATATACCGGTTGTAAGTGAGGTTAAGTGGTAAATTCACTTTTGATCTTACGCTCATATCCGTCCGTACCTCCGAAAGCATGCCGGAACTGTCGGGCGGGGGACCAACTAAGGGCAGACCTCCGTAATCGAATCCAAGGGTCAGTTCAGGGTACCATCCGGAATAAGTAAAGGATGCATGCAGAAAATGATCCTTCTTTTTCAGATTATACTCGTACCCAAGTACAGTGGTTGCAGTGCTGAGTAAATTCTGAGATATCAGCATCAATCCCGGATTTACATCCATGTTCTCAATACTCGGATTCTCCAGGTCTACATACAGCGGGGCCCAGCTGTGAAAGTTAAACAGGTTGCCTGCTTTTCTGTATTTATTAACTTCAAATTGCCTGTCCGGATTTCCGGGTACCGGAACCTGTGATTTTTCTTCCGGAGTAGGAATATTCAGATGCTCATTATGATCTGAAACTTCACCCAATGCATCAAATTCGGATGGCTCAAATTTCATCCTGACCAGATCAAATCCTTGCGAAGTATAATCTGCATAAATCAATGTATCTCCATTCGCAGAAAGACATGGTGTGTAGGCCCCAAACCTGGAGGACGTAACTCTCTGACAGTTAAGGCTTTCAAGATTGACGGCATATATGTTATCAATGCCTGAAAACCCCCCTCTGAATACCAGGAAGTTACCTCTGCAAGAAAGTTCAGCAATATCCTCAAAACCGGCATCGAAAATAGTGCTCCACTCCTCACCTGTAAGGTCGTAGCACATAATTTTTTTTCCCTCCTGTCCGAGGTGAGTCAGGTAAACCCTGCTATGGTCATCACTCCAGACCGGGTACTGGAGATACTTATTATCCGGAGATTCTACTTTGGCAATAACTTCACCGGTATTGGAATGAAGTATGACAAGAAAGAAATTGTTTTGCTCATCCGTTTCGATTGCAGCAATAAAATTTCCATCATCAGAAATGTCCGGAGCAAAATAGCGGGTTTTCATCCTGAGGAATCGCTCCTGTTTCGACTGAATATCATAAATCTTGATTACAGAATAACTTCTGCGCTCCCAGCGTATATCATACATAACCTCGGCCCATACTATTTTATTGGATGCCACGCTGATGTTTGCAGCATCATAAAATCCAGGCCTGTGAATGCGTTTCTCATTTCCAGCACGGTCAATGGCAATGAATTCCTGAATCTGGTCTATCCCCGATTTCTCAGCAAAAATCACCGAATCGTTAAGATATCTTGGAAACCTGTAGGAAGTATAATGGTTTTTATGAATCCTGTTAATCTGTTCATTGGCAGTATATTCACGTTTCCCGGCCTGATCCCCCCAATGATTTTGCAGTGTTTCATAAGTTTCCTGGTACAGCTGGACTTTAGATAATCCTGCATATTTTTTCAGGCCAAAATAGTTTGGAAAAAGGGTAAATGGCTTTCGGGCGGTAAAGTTGACTACATTGTCCCACAGTTCATTACCATATTTGTTCCGTCCATGAGCTACCATCTGGTAACCAATCCGGTAATGGTCCGGCACGAAATCCCTGTAGGATCCGAAAACTGCCTTTTCATAATGAAAGAACCCTGAAGGCTGAGCCACAATAGCTTTCATTTCAATTTCAAACGAGGGAAGCCGTCCCCGCCCGGAATAAGACAACCTGGTTTCGGCATCTGTAGCATCACCTTCGAGGTACCAGAAGGGAAGAAGGCCTGCAACAGCTCCTATTCCTGCTTCGCCGATCACATAGGACAATCCCTTGGTAAATCCCTGTCTTAGCTTATCAACCTGTACCACATGCCGGAATTCATGAAGGGCAAGCTGCTCAAGATGATCCTGAGAATAACTCGTCGGGGAGGGTGTTGTAACCACCTCCATACGTTTGGGAGCCCATGCCACAAACCCATTGGATAAAACAGAATGATTGTGCAGAACTACAGAGATGGGTTTGGGACGATGGTTGAGATATGCAGCATTGGGCTCATAATAGCTTTCCAGAATATGGGCCATCCGGTTTGCCTCACGATTGATATCTTCCGGGAATATTACCCTGAAATTTTTGGTTCGAATTTGTTCCCACTTCAGATAGCCGGGTTCCTGTCCCTTGTCATAAAATTGAGCACCTGATGGAGCTTCTGTTAAAAAGAATAGTCCGAGCAGGCAGAAACACTTAACAGTAAATAATAATCTTCCCATTTTACGTCCCGCAAAATATAAATTCCCGGTATGATAAAAAAACATTAAATTCGCCAAGAAATTCTTAATCCATTCCTTAAACCCAAACATTTCTACGGTGAATAAATCATTTCAATTCTGGAACAACCTGATAGGCTGGCTAACCTTCGGGATTGCTACCACTGTATATCTTCTGACCATAGAGCCAACCACCAGTCTGTGGGACTGTGGAGAATTTATTGCAACAGCTTACAAACTTGAGGTGATGCACCCTCCGGGAGCACCCTTATTTATGATAATGGGTCGTTTTTTCTCCATATTCGCTTCGGGTCCCGAGACGGCTGCGAAAATGATTAACGCCATGTCTGCCCTGTCCAGCAGTTTCACCATCCTGTTCCTTTTCTGGACCATTACTCATCTTGCCAGAAAAATTGTATCGGATACTGAAAAAAATTCGGTCGGTAACCTGATAGCAATTATCGGTGCAGGGTTTGTAGGAGCTCTTGCTTACACTTTTTCGGATTCATTCTGGTTTTCAGCAGTGGAAGGCGAAGTTTATGCCGTCTCCTCATTTTTTACAGCCATAACTTTTTGGGCCATACTGAAATGGGAAAATGTTGCCGATGAGCCAAATTCCAATCGGTGGCTCCTGCTGATCGCTTATTTATTGGGACTTTCGATAGGTGTCCACCTGCTGAACCTACTGTCAGTCCCTGCCATTGTTCTGGTATACTATTTTAAGAAATACAAGGTCACACCACGTGGCATTTTTTACTCTCTCGCCATTTCAGTGGGAATCCTCGTATTTATACAATATGCTGTTATTCAGTGGTTTGTCAGGTTTGCAACCTTCTTTGAGTTGATGTTTGTAAATGGCTTCAAATTGCCATACAATAGCGGTGTTTTATTTTATATCCTGCTGGTGATAGCAGGTGTTGTTTACGGCATACATTATACTCAGAAGCACAGGAAAGTAGTTCTGAATACGGTCCTCCTTTCATTTGCCATGATCATGATCGGTTATTCTTCCTACGCACTTATCATCATACGCTCTTCTGTCAATCCGCCCATGGATATGAATAATCCTGAAACCGTATTTGATTTGCTTCCCTATCTGAACCGGGAGCAGTATGGTCAGAGGCCACTGGTAAAAGGACAGTATTACAACGCTCCCGTTATCGCCACTAAAGAGACACGTGCCAACTACTATAAATCTGATGGCAGGTATAAAATAAAGGACCACAAAATAGAATATGTTTTTGACGAGCAGCTTACCACCATCTTTCCCAGGATGTACAGCAATGATCCGAAACATGTAAGTGAATATGAAAGATGGGTTAATGTAAAAGGAAGCAGGGTCCAGATCAGAGACCGCAATGGTGAGACACAGACGGTAATAAAACCTTCATTCGGAACCAATCTGGCTTTCTTCTTTAAATACCAGCTTGGACATATGTACTTCCGGTATTTTATGTGGAATTTTTCCGGCAAGCAGAATGATATTCAGGGACATGGTGGATTGCTTCACGGAAACTGGATCACAGGTTTAGATTTTCTGGATGAGGCCAGGCTTGGAAACCTGGATAAACTGCCGGCTAAGTACAGGGAGCATCCTGCCCGAAATACATATTACATGCTTCCCTTGTTGCTTGGACTCCTGGGGGTATTCTTTCATTATGGAAAAAGAAAAAAAGATTTTTCTGTCGTAATGGTACTGTTTATTATAACCGGAGTAGCAATAGTCGTATACCTTAACCAGAAACCGATGGAGCCCCGGGAGCGTGATTACGCCTATGCTGCATCATTCTATGCCTTTGCGATATGGATCGGCCTTGGAGTGTTATCAGTCTACGAGTTCTTCAAAAAGAAACTTCCTCTATCTCTCAGTGCCGGAATTGCTACTGTACTCAGCCTTGCTCTTGTTCCGAGCGTCATGGCAAAAGATAACTGGGATGATCATGATCGATCGGGGCGATATACGGCAAGAGATCTGGCTCATAATTATCTCAACTCATGTCCACCCGGAGCCATCCTGTATACCAATGGTGACAATGATACTTTCCCCCTGTGGTATGCCCAGGAGGTGGAAGGAATACGTACGGATGTAAGGATCATAAATCTCATGCTGTTCAATACGGAATGGTATATCGATCAGATGACCCGAAAAGCATATGATTCAGAGCCGATACCAATGAGCCTGCCACCATCTAAATATTTAGATGGAACAAATAATATTATATACATGATGGACCGTGTCGACAATCATGTCGATCTGAAAGAGGTAATCGAATTTGTCGCCAGTGAGGACCCAAGAACAAAATTCAATCCCCAGCCAGGAGTAACTCTTGATTATATACCCACGAAAAAATTCTCAATCCCCATTGACAAAGAGAAAATCCTGAGAAATGGCGTGGTGGCTGCGAAAGATTCCGCACTTATTCTTGATAAGATTGAATGGACACTTGGTAAAAGCAGCATGCTTAAGAATGAACTTATGCAGCTTGATATCCTTGCTACAACTGACTGGGACAGGCCAATTTGTTTTGTGGCTGCCGGAAATGATGGATCTATGAAACTGGAGGCCTACCTTCAGATGGAGGGGCTTGCCTACCGGCTGGTTCCTATTGCAACCACAGGGCGTAATTTCCTGACCTATGGAAGGATAGATGTTGATACCCTGTATGAGCGTTTGATGAATACTTTCAAGTATGGACGAATGGAACAACCCGATGTTCACCTTGATTATTATAACATTCGTACACTTTCTGTTATTAAGCTAAGGAATAAATTCACCCGCCTGGCAAACGAACTGATCAATGTAAACAAGATGGACTCTGCATCACTTGCACTCGATCGCTGTCTGGAACTGATGCCTCACCCCAAAGTACCTTTCGATGCCTTTGTTCCCCCAATAGCAAATGCATATTTCCGATGCGGCGAGAAGGAAAAGGGGACTGCCCTGATGAGGGAGCATGTTGATGCTGTGCTGGAGGACCTGACATATTATTACGACCTGGAACCCGTACAACGACAGAGCCTGGATTATGAGATCCGGCTGGGACTCCAGATGTTGCAGGAATATAACAGTTCCGCAGCCCAGTTCGAGGTTGAAGAGATGGTTACAGAGATAAACGAGCAATTCAATGATTATTACCAGCGCTATCTCCAGGAGAGAAAATAGTTTCGGTAACAGGCTTGTAATGTTCCTGTCCTATTGATCCCGTTCCATCAGGTTTTTCGCAAAACCGGCCAGGGGAAGTTTCCGTTCTGAGGGTACATTAATACGCTCAAGATACTGAAGGGCTTTTTCATAATAGGAGCTTGCCAAATCAGAAGATATTCTGTCGAATCCTATATTTTTAAAAATTTCTGTTACCCTTTTTATTTTTTCATCCGGATCAAAATCCTGCTTTATCAGCCAACCCTCTAATTCATCATGAACTTTACCTTCAGTTTGTTCCAGGGCCCCGATAAGAAGGAATGTTTTCTTATTGGCCAGTATATCATTGCCGATTTTCTTGCCGAATGCTTTCGAATCTCCAAAAACATCAAGATAATCGTCCCTGATCTGGAAAGCTATGCCAAGGTTCCTTCCAAATTCATACAAAAGGTCCGATTCAAGTGGCCCGGCCCCACCGGTGATCGCTCCGGCTTTCAGACTGGCAGCAACCAGGACAGCAGTTTTCAGTTCAACCATCTTTAAATATTCATCCACACTTACGTTGGTCCGGGATTCAAAATTGATATCCAATTGTTGTCCCTCACAAACCTGAAGAGCGGTTGTAGTAAATACCTCTATCAAATCTCTGATATGCTCATCTTCTGACTCTGATAGTATTCGATAGGAGAGGATTGACATCACATCTCCGGATAATATGGCGGTATTTGGATTCCATTTCTCATGTACTGTTTGCTCTCCGCGCCTGATTGGAGAATTATCCATAATATCATCGTGAAGAAGGGTGAAGTTGTGAAATACCTCGAAGGCAAGTGCAGGTTTGACGGCCTGGTGTACCGCATCACTGAATATACTGCAGGCCATAAGTGCCAGAGCGGATCTTACACGTTTTCCTTCCAGGGAGAGTATATAACGAACAGGGTCATAAAGTTCGGCCGGAAAACCGGGGAAGGAATAGCTTTCCAGTTCGCTGTTTACAATCTGCTGTGCCTTCTCAAAATCCAACATAGGTTTCTAAAATTAGGATAAAATCCATTCATACCCAATAGTCCACTCAGCAGATTCCCCATTCCCCTTTTTTTCCTATTTTTACGCCCAATATCTGGCCTCATCTTTGCAGGATACCAGAATAAAGTGGAAGTCATGAGATTACGATTGTTTATAATGAGTCTTCTGATTGGATTTGCATCCCTTGGATATGCGGAAGGATATAAGATAGGAATTTCCATACCTTCATTTGCCCGGGATACGATCTTACTTGGACATCGATTCAATGCAAATTTTATTCCTAAGGATACGGCGATTCTCGATTCCAGGGGTAATGGAGTATTCCTTGGACCCGAAGATCTCCCCCATGGTATGTACCTTGTTTACATGCCCGACAAATCCTTTTTTGATCTTTTAATTGGCGATGACCAGTTCTTCTCCTTTGAAAACGACTCTTCTGATTATGTTGCCAACATGAGTATCAGTGATTCAGAGGAAAACGAAGCATTTTACAGTTACCAGTTATTTCTTGCTGAAAATCGAAACAAGGCTATCAGTCTTCAGGAAGGAATGACAAATGCCAAAAGCCCTTCAGATTCGATTGCTATGCGAAAAGAACTCGATGAACTCAATACAAATGTTCAGAGTCGTATTGGGGTACTGCTTGAAGAAAATGCAGATAATTTCTTTGGGGTATTCCTGCTAGCCCTTCAGGAGGTTAAGGTACCCAATCCCCCTCTTGATGAAGCCGGCAAACCCATTGACCCTTCATGGCAGTATAAGTATTACAGAATCCATTACTTTGACAATTTTGATATTTCAGATGTCAGGCTGCTGCGTACACCATTTTACGAGCAGAAAGTTATGACCTACATTGAAAAGGTGGCTATCCAGCATCCGGATTCTTTGATTCTTGAATGTGACATGCTAATGGAAGCTTCCCGGTCCGATCCTGCTCTTTTCAGGTATATGCTGATTACCCTTTTCAACCATTTTGCTCAAAGTCAGATAATGGGAATGGATAAGGTTTACATACATATTGCCGAAAAATATTATATCCCGGAGGCTGATTGGAGCGATGCTGAATTCATTACCAAACTTGAGGAAAGAGTTAAAACATCCAAACCTACTCTGATAGGCACTGAGGCAACAGATATTCAGCTGGTTAAGATAGATGCCGACCATTTTATTCATTCGGCAGAAAATGAGGATCTGAAGAAGAATCCGTATGTGGGGGAATTCTTCCAGCTTTATGATATTAAGACCAAGTTTATAATTCTCTATTTCTGGGAAGCCGATTGCGGGCATTGCAAAACGGCCACACCTATTCTTTATGAGGTGTACGGCAGACTGAAAGATAAAGGAGTTGAGGTCATAGCTGTAAGCACCCTCGGAGGGGAAGAAGGAAAGGTTAAATGGGTTGACTACATCAATGAAAACGGATTCTATGACTGGATCAATGCCTGGAATCCTTATGACTTCACATATAAGAATATCTATGACATTCCAAGTACTCCACAGTTATTTGTTATTGATGAAAACCGGAAAATAGTAGCAAAGCGGATCTCCCCTGAACAGGCCGAGAGCATCATAGAATCACTGCTTAAAAACGAATCAAATTAAATTTTTCAGCAATGACTGACAGCAAGAAGATTAAGCTGGTGCTTGAGGATGGATCCGAATTTTCAGGCTTCTCATTCGGGAGCCACCGGTCAAATTCAGGTGAAGTAGTATTCAACACGGCGATGACCGGGTATCCTGAGAGTTTGACCGATCCCTCATATAAGGGACAAATCCTGGTACTAACATATCCTCTTATCGGAAATTACGGTGTGCCGGATGAGCTTGTCGAGGAAAATCTTCTGAAATATTTCGAATCTGACCGCTTGCATATTTCGGGACTGATTGTTTCTGATTATTCCGTTGAATATTCTCACTGGAATGCAAAAATAAGTCTTGGAGAATGGATCAGCCAGCACAAAATTCCAGGCATTCATGGCATAGATACCCGCCACCTTACCAAGATCCTCAGGGAAAAAGGTACAATGCTTGGGAAAATTGTCCCCGATGGGGAAGATACAGATTTTTATGACCCTAACCAGGACAACCTGGTGGCCCAGGTAAGCACACAGAAGAAAGAGGTATATGGCAACGGTAAATATCGCATACTACTTATCGATTGCGGTGTTAAGTACAATATCATACGTTATTTGCTCAAGAGGGATACTACGGTTATCCGGGTACCCTGGGATTATGATTTCCTTGGGGAACAATACGATGGACTCTTCATTTCAAACGGTCCCGGTGATCCGAAGCAGTGCAAAGAGACTATAAAAAATCTCAGCAGGGCTTTCGAAGGGGATCTCCCTATCATGGGCATCTGCCTGGGGAATCAATTAATGGCTCTTGCCTCAGGAGCTGACACATATAAACTTAAATACGGGCATCGCAGCCATAATCAGCCAGTACTTCAGGTTGGGACGGACCATGCATATATCACCTCCCAGAATCATGGTTTTGCGATCAATAATGAAACCCTTCCTGCCGACTGGAAACCTTATTTTATCAACCTCAATGACCAGACCAACGAAGGGATGATACACGGTTCCAAACCCTTTTTCTCAACCCAGTTTCACCCGGAAGCGTCCGGGGGACCGATGGACACGGATTTTCTATTCGACCAGTTTATCGAACTGATCGAGAAATCAAAAAAATAGGTAACCTTTTGGTGTAAATGGATAAATCTTTAGACAACACTGTTATTAAACTTGCTGAGGCTGACAATGTCGGTATAGCAACGGAATTGACCGGTTTGCAGGTAGGTGCCATTCTTAACGACGGCACCAGGGTTATTCAGAAAATACCCATGGGTCATAAGGTGGCGATTGTTCCTATCGGTAAGGGAGATAAAATCATCCGATACGGACAAATTATCGGATTTGCTGATAAAGCGATTAAAGCCGGGGAATTGGTACATGATTCCTTAATATCATTGCCCGCCCCACCCGATCTGCAATCCATACCCTTGCCCGATGCACTGGTTCCTGAGTATACCCCGCTCGAAGGATATACTTTTATGGGATATCGAAATCCCGATGGCAGTGTTGGAACCAAAAATGTTTTGGGAATTTCAACAAGTGTCCAGTGTGTAGCCGGCTTCACCAATTTTATTGAAAGAAAAATAAGTCAGGAATTGCTCCCGGGATTTCCAAATGTGGATGGAGTGGTGGCACTTAATCATTCCTATGGCTGTGGTGTGGCCATTAACGTGCCTGCTGCCATTATTCCAATCAGGACATTACGCAATATTGCTGCGAATCCAAATTTCGGTGGAGAGGTACTGGTTGTTGGACTGGGATGTGAGAAACTTCAGCCTGAACGTCTGATCTCACAAGACAATAATGCATCCTCCAATATCTTCAACATGCAGGATGAGTCATTGCATGGCTTTGAGAAAATGGTAGAAGGTATTGTTGGATTGGCCGAAACTCATTTGGAAAAGCTTAATGAACGCAAAAGAGAAGTTTGCCCTGTTTCTGATCTGGTTGTAGGAATGCAATGTGGTGGAAGTGATTCATTTTCAGGAATAACCTCAAATCCTGCAGCCGGTTTTGCTGCTGATCTAATCGTTCGGGCGGGTGGCAGTGTAATGTTTTCCGAGGTGACAGAAGTCAGGGATGCTGTTCATTTGCTCATTCCCAGAACCACAGGTCCGGATGTAGGGAATGCAATGCTGGAGCAGATGAAATGGTACGACGATTATCTTGAGCGGGGACAGGCGGATCGAACGGCCAATCCTTCTCCCGGTAATAAGAGGGGGGGCTTGAGCAATATTGTTGAAAAGGCACTGGGTTCAATTGCAAAATCAGGTACAAGTCCCATAGTAGATGTCCTGGGACCAGGAGAAAAGATTCGACGCAAGGGACTGACTTTTGCTGCAACACCGGCCAGTGATTTTATTTGTGGCACATTGCAGCTTGCCGCCGGGATGAACATGCACGTATTCATGACCGGCAGGGGTACACCCTATGGCTTATCAATGGTACCGGTGATCAAAGTAGGATCGAATTCCAAATTGAGCAGGCGATGGTTTGATTTAATTGATATGGATGCTGGCCGGATCGCTTCGGGAGAAATGACGATTGAGGAATCAGGATGGGAACTGTTTCATCTTATCCTTGAGGTCGCAAGTGGAAATAAGCAGGTGGCCACTGACAGGCTGGGCTTATACAATGATCTTGTCATATTTGACCCCGGTCCTGCGACCTGAGGTCAGGCCAGCTAAGATATTGCAATTATTATGATGGATTATCCCCTGATCTGCCCGTTTCCGTAAATGATGTATTTGGTTGAAGTAAGTTCCTTGAGTCCCATCGGACCACGGGCATGTAGTTTCTGTGTGCTGATTCCTATTTCTGCCCCGAAACCGAATTCAAATCCATCAGTAAATCGAGTAGACGCATTGACGTAGACGGCCGCAGAATCAACCAGGTTAAGGAATTCCTGGGCATTGCTGTAATCTTCCGTCAGAATAGCTTCACTGTGACCGGATCCGTATTTCCGGATATGGCCAATGGCCTCATCCATTGATGATACGATCTTTGCCGAAATTATAAGATCCAGGAACTCTGTTGACCAGTCCTCTTCTGTAGCAGGCACAGCCTCAGGAATAATGTCGCAGACTTTTTTATCACCACGAATTTCAACCTTATGCTTTATAAGTTCTTTACCAGCTTTCAACAGGAACTCCTCGGCGATCCGCTCGTGTACAAGAAGGCTCTCTGCAGCATTGCAGACTCCTGGCCTTTGGGTTTTTGCATTTACAGTAATGGCAACAGCCTGCTCAATATCTGCTGTTTGATCAACATAGATATGACAGTTTCCCACACCGGTTTCAATTACGGGAACATGTGAGTTCTCAACCACAGCCCGGATCAGCCCGGCTCCCCCACGGGGGATCAGAAGGTCAAGGTACTCTTCAAGTTTCATAAGGGCAACAGCACTCTCCCTGCTGGTATTTTCAACCAATTGAAGACACCCTGCAGGAAACTCATTTTTCGTGAGTACCTTTTGAATGACTCTGGTAATCGCCAGGTTTGAATTATAGGCTTCCTTTCCTCCCCTCAGAATGGCGGCATTTCCGGTTTTTAAACAAAGTCCGAATACATCTGCAGTAACGTTGGGGCGAGATTCGTAGATAATCCCTATGACACCCATTGGAACCCTTTTTTGTCCTATGGTCAGACCATTGGGTCGCTTCTTCATCGAAAGTATCTCCCCGACGGGATCTTCAAGCATAGCGATTTGTTTCAATCCTTCAGCCATAGATGCAATTCTGTCATCTGTCAGCAACAGCCTGTCCATTATTGCTCCCTTCAACCCTGCTTCCCTTGCATTCTTCATATCGGTCTGATTGGCTCCCAAAATGCTTCCTGCTGATTCAACCAGTTCCTCTGCCACTCCGTTTAAAACGTCGTCTTTAGCAGAGGTTGATGCCTGGGCAAGGAATAATGCTGCTTCCCGGGCCATTTTGCCTTTTTCTGTTAATTCCTTCATTTGAAATATTCTTTATACCGGTGCAATTTATGATCCCATAAAAAGGGTGCCTATAGATTTACCTTCAATCACTCTTAAAATGTTTTTTGGATCCTTACCGTTAATAATTACCGTATCTATTCCTTTCTCCCTGCATATCTTCACTGCCGCGATTTTAGAGGTCATGCCGCCCCTGGCAAATGAGGATCCTACCCCGCTGGCTGAATTTTCTATCTCTTCCGAGATCTCATGCACCTCAGACAGAATCCTTGCTTCAGGATCCTTTTTCGGATCCGAGGAATAGAGTCCATCAATATCCGACAGGATTATCAGCAGGTCTGCGTCGATCATTGCAGCCACCTTTGCCGATAGCCGGTCATTATCTCCAAACTGTATTTCGAAAGTCGAAACCGTATCGTTTTCATTTACAACCGGCAGTATCTTCATACTGATTAGCTGTTTCAAAGTGTTCTGGGCATTGGTGAACCGGGTTTCGTCATCGAGTCCCTCAGGAGTAAGCAATACCTGTGCTACCATCTGGTTATACTCATCAAAAAACTTCTGGTAGATCCTCATCAGTTCAGCCTGCCCTATCGCCGCCAGTGCCTGCCTTGCTATAAGACCATCTGGCGGTCCGTCCATTTTCAACCTTCCTGCTCCCACACCAATGGCTCCTGACGAAACCAGTATAACCTCTTTGTCGCAGCTCATCAGGTCGGAAAGGACCATGGCCAGTTTGTCAAGTCTTGAATAATTGGTTTTACCGTTCGGGAAAGCAAGTGAAGAAGTTCCTATTTTAACTACAATCCTCTCTTTCCGTGTTAATTTAGCTCTGTTTTCGTTCATTATTTTATCCTTCCAGCAATGCCTTATAGGCTGCATCTATTTTTTCAAAGCCAAAGGCTTTCATTCGTACATTCATTTTATCACTGATCTCCATCAGGCACAGGTTCCCCATGCTACCTTCGTGGGTATGGTTAAAAGTCGGTTCGGTTGCAAAAGTTTTATTCCGGATTTGCTGGGCAACTGCCTGGTAAGCATCCCGAAAAGGTACGCCGCTTAAAACCATTTGGTTTACCTTGTCTACGCTGCTGATATATTTATAGGCCTGATCTTCGAGAATGTCTCCCCGGATCTTAATATGGAGCAGCACCTTTTCGGCCAGGTGCATACATGTCCTGATTTCTTCAAAGGCCGGCATAAGGTTTTCCTTGAGTACCTGGTAATCCCTGTGATAGCCGCTGGGAAGATTGGTTGTTACAAGGTCAATTTCATATGCAAGAGATTTCAGCCTGTTGCATTTTCCGCGGATCAGCTCGAAAACATCCGGATTCTTCTTATGAGGCATTATGCTGGAGCCGGTCGTATACTCTTCTGGAAATGAGATGAAATTGAAATTTTGTCCCAGGTAAAGTGTAACATCCATTGCAAGTCTGGCCAGTGTTCCGGCCAAAACTGATAAGGCTTGTGCGGTGATTTTCTCGAGCTTCCCTCTTGACATCATGGAGTGCATGGAGTTAAAGCGTAGTGTGTCAAATCCCAGCAGGCTTGTAGTCATTGACCTGTTTAAAGGTATTGAAGTCCCGAAACCAGCCCCGGCACCAAGTGGATTCTGACCGGCCATCTTATAGGCCCCATGAAGAATAAGCATATCATCTGCCAGATCTTCAGCAAAGGAGCTGAACCATAATCCGAAACTGGCCGGCATGGCCACCTGAAAATGTGTGTATCCCGGCAAAAGCAGTTGCCCATAATCTTTTGCAAGCAGCATAAGAGCATTGAAAAGATCCTGAGCCCCGTCAGCGGTTTTTTGTATTTCGTCCCGTATGAACATGTGCAGGTCAACTGCAACCTGGTCATTCCGGGACCGGCCGGTATGAACCTTTTTGCCGGTATCGCCCAGGCGTTCTGTAAGATGTTTTTCGACCTGCGAATGAACATCCTCGACTCCCTGTTCAATCTTAAAATTACCATTGTCGATATTTCCAAGAAGATCAACGAGTTCCGATCTAAGTTCATTTTTTTCCTGTTCCTCAAGTATCCCTATGGAATGCAACATTTCTGCATGAGCCAGGGTTCCCAGAACGTCATATCTGGCTAAGGAGAGGTCAAGTTCTCTGTCTTTGCCAATGGTGAAATTCTCGATCTCCTTGTTTACGGATACTCCCTTTTCCCAGAGTTTTTTCATAGTGACGGGGCTTTTAATTCTAATCCATTCAGCAACTGTATATAGGTTATGATCCCCTGCCGGATTTCATCGACAGTAATGAATTCATCGGCAGTGTGGGAGCGAATCCAGTCTCCGGGACCGATTTTTAAAGTTGTAAAGGGCATGAGTGACTGATCCGAAAGGGTCAGAGAGCCATATGCTTCCAGTCCCAGTCCCAATCCACGCCTCACAATCGGATGGGATTCTCCTATCGACGAAGGATTCAGCCGGAAGGACCTGGCCCCTATTTCGCCGGATACATTTTCCTTTATAATCTCGAAAACGGATTTATTATCATAACATTCATTGGTGCGTACATCTACCACGAGCCGGCAGGCATCTGGCACAACATTATGCTGGGTGCCGGATTCAATCTGGGTAACCTGCATATTTACACCGCCCAGCCATGGAGATGTTTTCTCAAACTGGTAAGTCCGGAACCATTCAATGTCTTTCATACATTCATAAATGGCATTTGTCCCCATACCCAAAGCAGCATGTGCTGAAGTCCCTTTACACACACAATCAAGCACCATCAGTCCCTTTTCAGCAACGGCCATTTTGCAGGTTGTGGGTTCACCGACTATCCCAAGATCGATTTTTCCAAGGTTATTCAATATGCTTGTCACCCCTTTATCTCCTGAGATTTCCTCCTCAGCCGTAGCTGCAAATATCAGATTAAAAGGCAGATCTTTTTTTTCTGAATAATACAGAAACGTCATAAGGAGAGAAACAAGGGGCCCTCCGGCATCATTGCTTCCGAGTCCGTAAATCCGGAATTCCTCCATATCGGCAGAATAGGGATCCCTTGTCCATCCCTCCACCGGTTTTACGGTGTCGATATGAGAGTTTAAAAGGATTGTTGGAAGGTCATCGGAAACCTGATGGCGGACCCATACATTATTATACTTTCGGTAGGGTTTATGTCCCCTTCCTACAAGGAAATCAGCCAGACGGTTGGCTACTGGTTTCTCCTTTCGACTGATCGAGGGGATTGAGATCAATTCCCTGATCAGGTTAATCGCAAGATCATGGCAGGCATCAATTTCCATTTGAATGGTACGTTTCTTTTAGTTCGCCTGAGGGCATCCCCTATTTTAATTTTTCAATTTCGTTGTAGGATGTAATAATACCCTTGATTACTGCAGAACTGAGTCCGAAATGTTCCATCTCATTGAGCCCGGCAATGGTACACCCCCGGGGGGTTGTTACCTTATCGATCTCGTCTTCCGGATGGCTCCCAGTCTGAAGAAGCAGTGAGGCAGCCCCCCTAGCCGTTTGTGCGGCAATGGCCTGGGCCTCATCTGCATGAAATCCTACCTGTATCCCACCCTGGGAAGCAGCTCGAATAAACCTCATAAAATATGCAATCCCGCAGGCCCCGAGAATGGTTGCAGCTCCCATGAGTTTCTCACGTATGATCATGGTACTGCCCAATTGATTGAAGATTTCCTGTACCTTTTCAAGGGCTCCATTGCTGCCATCATCTGTAGCCAGACAGGTCATGGATTCACGAATGGCAATAGCTGTATTGGGCATTACCCGTACCACCGGGACAGGGACCTCCAGGATTTCCCGAATATCCGCCACTTCATATGCAGCTATTACATAAGCTACAACCTGCTTAACAGGGTCAATGCTCTCACGTATCTCACCAATCAGATCTTTGACCTGGGTTGGCTGCACGCATATAATGATCATTGAAGCTGCTTTTACAGCCTCTGCATTATCGCTTGTCACCGAAACTCCCTGTTTTTTCAGGTCTTCAAGGTGGACAAGATTTCTGCGTGTTACAATTAAGTCTGAGGCCCCTGTTTTGCCTGAGGCCAGGAGTCCACCGGCAATTGCTTTACCGATATTACCTCCACCGAGGATTGCAATTTTCTCCTTCATAATCGTTTTTTTTAAGATGAAAATGGATGCAGGGAATGATAAAGTCTGGCCGGGTTACCGAGGATTTTGGTAAATCCTTCCACGTCCTCCCCGCTCCAGCCTTCATGCATTTCTCCATACGTTGCACCTGATGCTTTCATCAGGTCGTGCTCCGATTCTACTCCAATTACTTCAAATGTATACGGGCGCAATGTAATAAAAACTTTCCCTGAGACATACTTCTGGCTGTCTTCCAGAAAGCCTTCAATGTTTCTCATCACAGGATCCAGGTAATGTCCTTCATGCAGCATCATGCCATACCACTCTGAAAGTTGCTCCTTCCAATACGACTGCCACTTGCCCATGGTATGCTTTTCAAGTTCCTGGTGTGTGCGTATTATGATGGCCGGTGCTGCAGCCTCGAATCCAACGCGTCCTTTGATCCCGATGATGGTTTCTCCTACATGTATACCCCGCCCGATGGCATATGCGGAGGCCTTCTCATTAAGTTTGCGAATACTTTCTATTCCCCCGGAAAGCTGCCCGGATTCAAACTCAATTGTAATCTTTTCCGATCCGGTTTCGCTGAGCTGCGATGGAAAGGCCTTTTCAGGCAGTCCCTCCGAGGATGTAAGGGTCTCCTTCCCTCCTACGGAAGTTCCCCACAATCCCTGGTTAATACTGTATTCATTCTTTTCAAATGAGTCCTTAACACCGGCCTTTTTCAGGTAGTCTATTTCGGCTTCACGCGAGAGGCTCAGCTCCCGGATTGGGACAAGAACCTCCATCTCAGGTACGAGTACCTGGAAAATCATATCGAAGCGTACCTGATCATTTCCGGCCCCTGTACTTCCATGGGCCAGGATACCGATTTTGTTTTTCCTTGCGTATTCTGCCACTGCCATGGCCTGGAATGTGCGTTCCGAGCTTACAGACATGGGATAATGCCTGTTCCGCATCATATTCCCATAGACCATATAGCGAATGCATTGCCTGTAGTATTGATCCGATACGTCGATATTCTCATGTTTCACCACCCCAAGATCAAGGGCCCGCTGCCGTACTTCCTCTTCTTCTTTGGTCGTGAATCCACCTGTGTTGATGAACACAGAATGCACCTCGAGGTTTTTATCATTGCTCAGGTACTTCACACAAAAGGAGGTATCGAGTCCTCCGCTAAACGCCAATGCAACTTTTTTCTTCATTATTTCTTGTTTTTAGCTTTTTTCCCGTTTCCGTTAAGAAATGGTATTTCGATTTTCATTCGGGCAGTGGGTTTTTGGCCGTTTTTCCTGGTAGATGCTTTTTTCCTGGCTGATGGCTTCTTCCTTTTTCCCTTTCCATTTTCTTCCTTATCCGGATCATACAGCATGGCGGTACAAAGGCAGTGTGTCCTGTTTGTCCGGAACAGGATATCGTAGTAGGCACAACTCTGGCAGCCCTTCCAGAAATCATCGTCATCGGTCAGTTCTGAAAATGTTACAGGCTTGTAACCCAGTTCAGAGTTAATTTTCATTACAGCCAGACTTGTGGTCAATCCAAACATTTTTGCAGCCGGAAAGACTTTCCTTGAAAGCATGAAAGCCTCCTCTTTGATCCTCATAGCCAGTCCGTTTCCCCTGAACTCCTCCAGAACTATTAGTCCCGAGTTGGCAACATATTTTTCATGTCCCCATGATTCCACATAACAAAACCCTGCAAATTCCCCTTCCTCTGACAGGGCTATTACGGCTTTTCCTTCCGTGATTTTCGATGTGAGATATTCAGTAGACCGTTTTGCAAGCCCTGTGCCTTTCACCTTCGAGGCTTCAACTAATGCATTCTCAACATCCGGCACATAGCTCAGGTGCTCTTTTCCTGCAACTGTAATAATAAACTTCTTCATATCTAATCTTTCCATTATTCAACTGGCAATACTACTGCCAGTACATTTATTACATCTTCTTTTGATATCCCTTCACGGGGGATCAGCAGGATGGTATCATCTCCTGCAATCGTACCCATTATCTCAAATGCATCCATTGCGTCAATGGTATAGGCGATGCTATTTGCATATCCCGGAAGGGTTCGTATCACAATCATGTGATGGGCAAAATCAATGGATACGAATCCGTTCAGGGGAAAATTGATGTTTGCTGGCTGGGAAATGGGTTCCGAATTATTCCCCGGCAGCGAATATACATATCCCTTTTCTTTGTCAGGACGCTTGCCTGCCTGAAGAAATTTGAGATCCCGTGAGAGGGTTGCCTGGGTTAGCTCAAATCCAGCCTTGCCAAGCCTTTTGAGCAAATCTTTCTGGTTGGAAACAGCCTCTCCCTCTATGATTTTTCGTATGGCCAGCAATCGCTGGGTTCTGGTCTTCATTATGTATATTTATACGTTTATTTTGCAAATTTATACATTTTTTACATTTCCCAGCATGTTTAGTCAAAATATTTCTATTTTTGTGCCCATATGAATAAGAATATCCGGAAGGTAATTGTCCTGGGATCGGGAGCGCTAAAAATCGGCGAAGCCGGTGAATTTGACTACTCCGGTTCACAGGCCCTCAAAGCACTAAGGGAGGAAGGAATTTCCACGGTGGTGATAAACCCCAACATTGCAACTGTACAGACTTCTGATAAGATGGCTGATAAGGTCTATTTTCTGCCTGTAACACCTTTTTTTGTCGAGAAAATTATCGCTCGTGAAAAGCCGGATGGCATACTGCTTGCTTTCGGGGGACAAACAGCTCTTAATTGTGGGATCAAGCTGTTTGAGATGGGTGTGCTCAAGAAGCATAATGTCGAAGTTCTGGGTACATCTGTACAGGCGATAATTGATACGGAAGACCGTGAGAAATTCATCAATAAGCTGGAGGAGATCAATATCAAAACTCCTAAGAGCAAGGCCGTAGAAACCATTGAGGATGCGAAAAAAGCAGCTGCAAATCTTGGATTCCCCATAATCGTCCGGGCTGCTTTTACGCTTGGTGGACAAGGAAGCGGGTTTTGTTCAAACGATGAAGAGCTTGTAAGCCTGGCAACAAAGGCCTTTTCTTATTCACCCCAGATCCTGGTCGAAGAATCTCTCAAGGGCTGGAAAGAAATTGAATACGAGGTTGTCCGTGACCGCTTCAATAACTGCATCACTGTTTGTAATATGGAGAATTTCGATCCACTCGGAATTCATACCGGAGAAAGTATTGTTGTGGCGCCCTCACAAACCCTTACAAACAGTGAATACCATAAGTTGCGCCGTATTTCCATCGATGTAATCCGGCATATAGGGATTATAGGCGAATGCAATATACAGTACGCACTGGACCCGAATTCTGAAAACTACAGGGTGATCGAAGTAAATGCCCGCCTGTCGCGTTCCAGCGCCCTGGCCTCGAAAGCTACAGGCTACCCCCTTGCATTCATTGCGGCTAAACTGGGACTCGGATATGGGCTGCATGAATTGAAAAATTCTGTTACAAAGACTACTTCTGCCTTCTTCGAACCTGCACTCGATTATATAGTATGCAAAATCCCCCGATGGGATCTTAATAAGTTTATAGGTGTCTCAAGGCTCATCGACAGCTCTATGAAAAGCGTCGGCGAGGTGATGTCAATAGGCAGGACTTTTGAGGAAGCAATACAAAAAGGGATCCGAATGATCGGGCAGGGACTCCATGGTTTTACAGCGAACAGGGATCTGCAATTCAAAGATATTGACAAAGAGCTTTCCCAGCCTACAGACATGAGGATCATGGTGATCGCTGCTGCATTTGAAAAAGGATATACAGTTGACCGTATTTTTGAGCTTACTAAAATCGATAAGTGGTTCCTGGTGAAGCTGAAAAACATTTTTGAGCACAAGAATACCCTGGAAGGATATACCGGGCTTGAAGAGCTTCCCGATGAGCAGCTGAGAAAAGCCAAGGTCCTGGGATTCTCTGATTTCCAGGTAGCCCGACATGTGTTCAATCCAAAATCTGAATCCATTGGAGAGATGAGCATGGAGGTAAGAACATGGCGAAAAAAGAAAAATATCCTGCCTGTGGTTAAGCAGATCGATACCCTTGCGGCAGAATATCCGGCCCAAACCAATTACCTGTACCTGACGTACAGCGGTCAAGAGCACGACATTGATTTTGTGGATGATGGAAAATCCATTATTGTACTGGGTTCAGGGGCTTACAGGATAGGGAGCAGTGTGGAGTTTGACTGGTGCAGTGTTAACACGCTATACACCCTGAATGAGCAGGGTTACCGGTCTATTATGATAAATTATAACCCGGAGACGGTCAGCACCGATTACGATGTTTGTGACCGGCTCTATTTTGATGAGCTGTCATTTGAAAGGGTGATGGATATTGTGGATCTGGAAACCCCGAAGGGAGTAGTGGTTTCTATGGGTGGACAAATCCCAAATAACCTTGCAATGCGCCTTCATAACCAGGAAGTGCCTATACTGGGAACAAGTCCCGTGTCAATCGACAATGCTGAAAACAGGCATAAGTTTTCCAGCATGCTCGACAGGCTGCAGATTGATCAGCCCAGGTGGAAAGAACTTTCAAGTATCGATGATATATATTCTTTCGTAGATGTGGTGGGATTTCCGGTTCTGATCCGTCCCTCTTATGTTCTTTCCGGAGCAGCCATGAATGTTGTATCCAACAAAGAAGAACTGAAACATTTCCTGAACCTGGCGTCCATGGTTTCCAAGCAATACCCGGTGGTCGTATCGGAATTCATACAGCAAGCCAAGGAAATTGAGATTGATGCTGTGGCCAAGAACGGGGAATTGCAGGTGTACGCCATTTCCGAACATGTCGAATTTGCAGGAGTGCATTCGGGCGATGCCACCATAGTATTCCCCCCTCAGAAAATTTATTTTGAGACGGTGCGCCGGATCAAGAAAATCTCCCGTGATATTGCCGAAGCCCTGAATATCACAGGACCTTTTAATATGCAGTTCCTGGCAAAGGACAACGATATCAAGGTGATCGAATGCAACCTGAGGGCTTCACGGAGCATGCCCTTTGTGTCGAAGGTTCTGAAATCCAATTTTATTGATATTGCCACCAAGGTGATGCTTGACCTTCCATATGACAAACCGGACAAATCTATTTTTGACCTGGACTATATCGGGATCAAGGCCCCCCAGTTCTCCTTTTCAAGGCTTAAAAAAGCCGACCCTGTCCTGGGCGTTGACATGTCATCCACAGGTGAGGTAGGTTGCATAGGAGACAGCTTTTACGAGGCCATTCTCAAGGCTATGCTGTCTGTGGGATATACCATTCCGAAAAAAAACATTCTGCTGTCTACGGGTCCCATGCGCTCAAAGGTTGAGCTGATCAATTCCTGCCGCATGCTCGTCGAAAAGGGTTACAATCTTTTCGGCACAAAAGGTACTGCTGATTTCCTGGGGATGAATAATATCGAAGCCACCGTACTTCACTGGCCCGATGAAAACAAGAAACCCAACACTCTTGATTATCTGAAGAATAAGATGAT
Source organism: Bacteroides sp. (assembly GCA_011053095.1). Lineage (GTDB taxonomy): Bacteria > Bacteroidota > Bacteroidia > Bacteroidales > SM23-62 > SM23-62. The sequence continues at coordinate 1,924 of DRHS01000254.1, read as the reverse complement.
AGACCTGGTGATCAATATCCCGAAGGACCTGTCTTCTGACGAGTTGAACAATGACTATGACATCCGCCGGGCTGCCGTTGATTACAATATTCCACTGATCACCAACGCAAGGCTTGCCTCGGCATTCATCATAGCATTTTGCAAGATCTCCGAGGAGGAGATTGCGATTAAGCACTGGGGAGAATACTAAAGTCAACAGAACCAGTACAGGAAACCAAAAAGCCAAAGAGGAATTCTGTTTATCTGAAATTATATATTTAATTGATCCATACTAACAAAGATGTGTCACAATTTCAGTTACAATACCTTCGTTACATAATTGATGTACTAATAATAAATGTGACAGCAAATGCTATGATTGCATATAATTCAGGGAATACAGCCAGTATCATTGTTTTTCCAAATATGTCATATCCTGATCCTATTCCGGCAATTCCGTTTGCAGTAACCGAACCTTGTTTCAGTGCTGAAAACAATGAAACGACACCCAGGGATAAACCAGCTGCCATGTAGGCAAACCCATGTGTTAGTGTTACTTCTTCAAGGCCCATTAAAATATTATTAAGAATAAAGAATCCGGCAAAGCCATATAATCCCTGGGTACCAGGAAGTGCACTCAACAGCATGTAACTTCCAAAGGCCTCTTCATTCTTTTTCAGAGCACCTATAGTTGCGTTACCACCCATGGAAACACCAATTGCGCTTCCTATACCTGATAATATTACCATGATTGCCAATCCCAGATAAGCTAATAAATAAGATAATTCCATGTTTTTAAGTATTTAATTGTATGATTGATATTTTGAAAATGGATTGTATTTTTTTCCGCCGCCGGCAAAACCGGCATTCTTATAAAACTCGACTAAAGTAAGACGCAATGGATGGACAAATGATCCCAGGGAAGAGATGGCCAGATTCCCCACATGACCAAAAACGATTATCAATATAAAAAGAATCGGCCCAATCAGGCTTATCTCACCGAAAGCCACTGCCATCTTATTAACTACCAGTCCAAGTATGGAACTGGATAAGCCAAGAGCAAATAACCTGATATAGGAGAGTAAGTCCCCAAAAATCCCAGTTATAGTGCTGTAGAAATTCCATAAACCACTTGCTATACGCACATGTATCTTAGCTGCAGGATCTGTAAATAGAAGAACCAGAAGAGCTGAAGCAATGTAAACCCCCTTCTTGATTATTTCAAGCGACTCTGAACCGGGGAAGTTTTCTCCAATAATGAAGGAGAACAGTGCAAAATTAATAATTAGCACTATCCATCCAATTGAACTTAAGGCAAACAGGAATCCTTTTTGTCTTATTTGATTGGCAGCTTTAATACCAAGACCAAACAAAATCTGGATGCCTCCAATCACCAGGGATAGCATAAATATTTTTGAACTATCAAGAAAAAGAGGGTTCAATCCGGAAAGAAAAGCGACCTTGCCCAATTCAATTCCGAAAAAATTCCCGAAAAGTATTCCCATAACGAATGTTGCAGCACCAAAGTATTGTCCGAGGGCCAGATAGGCCTTTAACTTTTGGGAGGCAAAACGTTTGTAAATAGTGGAAGCTGTGAACATAGCGATCCCATAACCGGCATCACCAAGCAAAACTAATCAACTATCTGGATAAAAAAGGCATACTTTATTCCGATCAATTTTACACTTCAGGTGAAGAACCTCCTGTTCAGTTAGTAAATGGGAAATTTGCAAAATTGTTTGAACCCATCGGTGAACTTTTTTCCCTGCCCAAGTACGCCGAGCTTGACCTGACGGTTTATTTTGCACCTTTTTTCATGATGTTTTTCGGATTTTGTCTTGGTGATGCCGGTTATGGGATCGCTATGTTCACAGCTTCCACTATTTACAAACGTTTTGCCTCCCAAAAGTTAAAGGCCTATCTGGCCCTCGGACAATACTTTGGT
>DRHS01000253.1 GCA_011053095.1 Bacteroides sp. | reverse complement strand
GCAAACTTTGCAACTGCTCCCACAGGTGTTGATTTAGATGATTGTCCCCCGGTATTAGAATAAACCTCTGTATCAAGCACGAGAATATTTACATCTTCCCCCTGGCAATAATTTTCAGGGGATCCGTAACGGCAACACCAACTCTCTTTCTTCCGTAATCAAGGCAAAGCAGCCTTCCCATCCAAATAAATTAAAAAATTTCAAACTTCGGCAAAAGTAGTCGCTGCCTGCAAGAAAGAAAAGGATCCTGTCGCGAAAGAGATTCTTGACCTTGAGCAATACCTGGTTAAGAAATCAGTGTGGATAATCGGTGGTGACGGCTGGGCTTATGATATTGGATACGGTGGACTCGATCATGTTCTTGCACAGGGGGAAGATGTAAATATTCTCGTGCTTGATACAGAGGTTTATTCTAATACCGGGGGACAATCATCTAAATCAACACCTGTGGGAGCAGTTGCAAAGTTTGCCGCCTCCGGGAAGAAGATCAGGAAAAAAGACCTCGGAATGATGGCACTCAGCTATGGTTATGTTTACGTTGCACAGGTGGCAATGGGAGCAAGTCAGTCTCAACTGTTCCGGACCATCAAGGAAGCAGAAGCATTTCCGGGTCCGTCAATGGTTATTGCCTACTCACCATGTATCAACCATGGACTCCGCGCCGGTATGAACAAGGCACAGGAGCAACAGGACAATGCAGTGAAAGCAGGATACTGGCAGCTTTACCGCTATAACCCTGAACTTGAGAATGATGGAAAAAATCCATTCCTGCTCGACTCCAAGGAGCCGGACTGGTCACTGTTCCAGGGATTCCTGGATTCTGAAGTACGCTATACCTCACTTAAGAAATCTTTCCCTGAGGAAGCCATTGAACTTTTCAGTGCTGCTGAGAAAAATGCGAAATGGCGTTATAATAGCTACAAGAGAATGGCGACAATGGATTTCTCAGAAGAATAATTTGTAAAGTCCGGATAATAACTGAAACCGTCCCGGTATCCGGGGCGGTTTTCTTTTTAGAGGCCGGTCTGAATCCACAGCGGTCATCCTGAAATTTTAACCGGGAATCTCCTCCTCTTTTTTTTTTATTAATTTTGCCTGCGTTTGAAATTTTTTAATTTATTTGGATGGGAAGGCTGCTTTGCCTTGATTACGGAAGAAAGAGAGTTGGTGTTGCCGTTACGGATCCCCTGAAAATTATTGCCAGTGGAATCGAAACCATTCCCACACATCAGATCAGGGAATATATCAGATCCTATCTGTCAGGCGGAGAGGTTGAAGGAATCGTGGTGGGCTACCCGAAAACCTTAAGGAATGAACCTTCTGAGGCTATTCAGTATATTAATCCCTTCCTGAAATGGTTCAGAAAGGAATTTCCCAATGTTCTGCTAGACCTCTACGATGAAAGGTTCACATCAAGGATGGCGGAACGAACACTAATTGAAGCAGGAGTACCCAAGATGAAGAGAAGGGATAAGAGCCTGGTTGACAAGATCAGTGCAGCACTGATCCTTCAATCCTATCTGGATTCAACAAAGAACAGGGAACAATACCCGGTGAAATAATATTGCAATGATACACCCGATATACGTTTATGGAATGCCGGTTCTCCGCAAGGTGGCACTGGATATTGATGAGGATTACGAGGGACTCGATCAGCTTATCGAGGACATGTACGAGACGATGTACAATGCTGAGGGACTGGGACTGGCGGCTCCGCAGATCGGTCTACCAATCAGGCTTATTGTAATCGACGGATCCAGAATGGAAGCCGATGATAATGACGAAGAGACAAGGGAACTTTCAGGTTTTAAAAAGATCCTGATCAATCCGCATATCATCGAAGAGACAGGAATTGAATGGGAATTCAACGAAGGTTGCCTCAGTATACCTGTAGTTCGTGAAGATGTAAAGCGCAAACCGGAAGTATTGATCAGGTACCAGGATGAGAACTTTGAAACCTTTGAGGAGAAGTTCGAGGGACTGAAAGCCCGTGTCATCCAGCACGAAATGGATCATGTCAACGGCATACTTTTCACCGACCGTATCTCCCCTCTGCGTAAGCGCCTCCTCAACAAAAAGCTGAAAGAAATCTCCAAAGGCATAACCGAAGCCAGCTACAAGATCAAATTCCCCAAAAAGTAAAATCCATTCAGCGGGACTTCCGTATTGCAGGCAATTTTGTGATAGAGCCCATGGGCAAAAAAAAGCCGCTCCAGAACAGAAGCGGCTTTGTATTTTTACGGCGATTCTCAGGCCGGAAGTATCTAAACTAACCTTTTCTTAAACAGCTCATCCGACTTCATAAGAAGGTCAACGTATTGTGCACGTTTGTATACGAAGGGATCGGCAAGCTCCTTATCGGAAAGCTTACCCCTGAATTCTTTTAATGACTTATAGCCTTTGCCTGCCATCCAGGTCTCAATGTCTTTCAGCATGGTACTGATGTGCTCGATTTTATTTTTATAAAGTGTTCCTACGATCTGCACTGCATCTGCACCGGCAAGCAGCATCTTGATAATATCCTGACCATTCTGAATTCCCCTTGCACTTACAATACTCGCATTGATATTTCCATACAACAGTCCTGTAAATCTTAGCGGGAGCTTACTTTCATATTCCTGACTTAAGGGGAAATCAATAATATGTTCCTCCTTGTCAATATCAATCTCCGGCTGGAAGATTCTGTTGAAAAGAACGACGGCATCCACCCCGGTTTTATCAAGTTGTGTGATAACATTCAGCGGATTCGCATAAAAGGGGCTCATCTTCACACTTACCGGTATAGAAATGCTGCTTTTTATAGTTTTACAAATTTCAACCTGCTTGTCAACAACCTCTGATCCGCTTACATGGGCATCACGTGGCACGTAATAAAAGTTTAGCTCAAGCCCATCAACACCCGTATCCTCAAGCAGTTTGGCATACTCAAGCCAGGTTTCCTTGTATACTGCATTCAGGCTGGCAATCAAGGGGATAGAAAGTGCTTCTCGTGCTTTTTTTACATTAATCAAATGTTCACGTGGTCCGGCATGCTCCAGGTTTGGGAAAATGCTGGTCATCTCCGCATGCCTCTCGGCATATTCGTCCAGTTCATCATCCATCTGTGCAGTCTCAAGCTGGATCTGCTCCTCAAAGAGTGATCTGTAAACCACTGCAGCAGCCCCGGCATCTTCCATCTTTTTGAGATTGTCAATATTGTTTACGAGATTGTTGGCACCTACAATTATGGGGTTCTTTAATTCCAGGCCCATATAACTTGTCTTCAGTTTTGTCATGGTTTTATTTTGTTTTTCTTTTCCCTAAAAATAGACATTTTTAGGAAACCGAAGGCTGATATTTATCGCTTTTTTGAATTAAGTGGAAAGCGTTCAGATTGCATATTGAGGAATATCGAAAGGCCCCTTTTTTAAGACTAATCTTTCCCCTTGTGGGGGGGATTTTACTGGGGAGGGTAATAGGCGAACCAGTCTTAATTGAATGGATTCTGGCAGGATGCTCGGTTGGCCTTCTTCTGTTGTCAGCAAAATATCCTCGACTGGGACTGGCACCGGTTCTCTTTTGCATTCTTCTCGAGGGAATAATACTCGGTACAGAGGAGCCTGTTCCTGAAGTTCCTGAAGGATTAATCCATGCCAGGATCTGTGATGAGTTATTGGCTTCAGGAAACGGAAAGAGAACTACAATTGACAGGATCAGGTATCTGGATGGAGATACCTGGGAGCCACTGAGAGGGAAGGCCTCTGTCTACCTTGCAGTCAGACAGGACAGCATGGTTGTTCCTGCAGAGACCGGGCCTGATCCTGATGATCTGAGACCAGGGAGGTTCATCCTTGCTCAGGGAAAGCTTTCCACCTTCGATACACCGTTGAATCCTCACCAATTCGACTATGCTGCATTCCAGCGTGGGAAAGGAATTCTCTACCAGCTGTACCTGGATCCGGATCTATGGTCCCCTTCCAGTCACCAGTCAAGCCGGGGATTGAGAATCCGATCGATTATAATTCGCCGTAGTCTTATCGAAAAAATTGAATCGAGGATATCCGGGAGTGGATCCAGGTCTGTTTTAAATGCACTCCTGCTTGGTTACCGCAGCGAGATGGATACGGATCTGAGGCAAAACTTTGCCCGGAGCGGTACCCTTCACATTCTGGCGGTAAGCGGGTTACATGTAGGGATAATTTACCTTTTGCCCGCACTGTTGCTCAGACGGCTAAAGCACAGGCCCCTGGCAGGGATCCCTGCCAGTATTTTTATTTTTGGCGGTTTATGGGGGTATGCATTTCTCACAGGTTTGTCCTCTTCAGTGGTAAGGGCAGTCACAATGTGTTGCATACATGGTCTTGCCTTGATGAGCCGGCGCAAAGTCAATTCACTTCACGTAGTGAGCCTGACGGCTTTCATTATGATCATCATTCGCCCGGCAGCAATATTTGAGGCCGGTTTCCAGTTATCATTCCTTGCCGTTGCCGGAATCATACTTCTCTACCCACCTTTGATGATCCTTTTCCAGTCGGACAGAACTCAGGGAACCGGCAAAGTTCCTGATAGACCGTACAGGGTCATTCAAATTGTTCTCCGCTGGATCCTACGGATGGTAGCTGTCTCCATGGCTGCTCAAATCTCAACCCTGCCCCTGTGTATACTATATTTTAACCAGTTTGCCCCTGCTTCCGTCTTGTCGAACCTGCTGGTAATTCCACTGGCAACTGTGATTCTTTATGCAGGATTCGGTTATTTTGTGTTCGCGGGACTCGATTCAATTGCTGTAATGGATTCTGTTGCGTCCCTGCTCTCGATTGTTCTGAAAATACTTAGCTCAGTCCTTGAATGGCTTACCTGCAGCATTGCAGAAATACCCGGAGCATATATTGCAGAATTATCCCTTATACCATCGCAGGTAATCCTTCTGTATGTATGTGGTGTGTTTTTCCTTGTAAGCCTGAGACAGTGTACCTTCCGCAGCATGTTTCATCTGCTGGTTGCGGTTGTCCTGTTGCTGGCAGTCTCCTGTATTAGGGAATACAGGATCCGGAGACACCAGAATGTTTATGTTTTTGCCATGCAGCCGGAAACAGCAATTGTCCTCGTAGATGGCAGGAAATCATTTTTGTATGGGGATGTCCACCTACCCGAAACTCTGGATGAATTACCCTACGAACTCGCACCATTTTTTCGGCGATACAAGTTGGAGATGCCGGTTATACTGGGACCTGATGAAAATTCCGGCAGGGATATTGGCTTTGCCAACAACCCGGATACCTTGGCAGCAGGGTATACAGCTGACGATTTCCCAATTCTTTACCAGCCGATTTATTCCCCCGGGATGGAGGGCGTATTCTTCAACTACAAAAGTATCCGCATGCTTGTCCTCCGGAAATGGGACAGGCAATTCGTTTCGAAGCTCCCGGATTTAGATTTAGATATTATCGTTCTGTCTGACAATCCCCGCGTAAGCGCAGACGAACTTGTAAGCCATTTCAGTGTATCCCAAATTGTTACAGACGGAAGCTGTTTCCCTTGGTACACCCGGGAGATGGAAGAGGAGTGCAGAAGAAATGGTGTTCCTTTTCATTCGACACGAGAGGAGGGCTGCTACTGGTATTAAATCATCAGCAGAAAAATGCCAAAATCTTTGGATTTTACGTTATATAATATATTACTTTGCTGATTCATTTACACTATTCTGTAGAATGAGGATTGTGATAGCCGGCGCCGGCGAAGTTGGCTCGCATCTTGCAAAGATGTTGAGCAATGAGCACCATGATATTGTGCTTATTGACGTGGATGAGGAGAAGCTCAGGCAGATCGGCTCAACGTATGACCTGATGACCCTGCACGGATCTGCTACTTCCTTCAGTCTTCTGAAAGATGCTGCGATCCATAAGACAGACCTTTTTATCGCTGTTACAGAATCAGAGGATACGAACATAAATGCTGCAATTTTCGGGAAGAAACTTGGTGCCCGGCGTACCATAGCACGTATCGATAACCAGGAGTACCTCAAATACGATTATAAGGAGATGTTAAATAACCTGGGCATCGACTATATGATTTACCCGGAAATGATTGCGGCCAATGAGGTCGTGGGACTCCTTCACCAGACAGGTATGGCTGACCTTGTTGATTTTTCGAGGGGGAAGCTTACCATGTATATGATCAAGCTCGAGGAGAATGCACCGATTGTCGGAAAAACCCTGCTTGAAGCGACACCAAGCGGTAACCTTACGTTCCGTGCCGTCGCCATTACACGCGATACGGCAACAGTTATACCAAGGGGAGGTGACCGCTTTGAGGTTAACGACCATGTGTATGTGATCACTTCCCAGGCGGGACTAGGGGAGTTACTGAAGTATGTAGGGAAGCAGCATTATGATGTCCATAATGTGATGATCCTGGGAGGAAGCCGGATAGGAAAACGCTCAGCCAAAATCCTGGGGAAACACCATAACGTAAAGTTGATAGAGATCGACAGGGAGAAGGCATATCAACTCTCGAATTTCCTTGAAAATACACTTGTGATCAACGGAGACGGAAGAAATATGGACCTGCTCACCCAGGAAGGAATTCAGAAGATGGATGCTTTTATTGCCGTTACCGGGAACTCTGAAACCAATATCCTTTCCTGCTCGCTGGCCAAGCAGATGGGGGTAAAGAAGACCATAGCCGAGGTTGAGAATATGGATTATATCAAACTTGCCGAGAACATGGGAATCGATTCTATTATAAATAAGAAACTGATTACGGCAGGGCGTATTTTTCGATTCACAAATTCATACGATGTTTCGTCCATTCGCTGCCTGACAGGTACCGATGCTGAGGTTATGGAATTTATAGTAAAACCTGGAACCAAGGTAACTGAAGGAGCCTTGATGGATGTTAATTTCCCCGAAGATGCTATTGTTGGTGGAGTGATCCGCGGGAAAAACAGTTTTATTGCCCAGGGCGATACACAATTGAAGGCACAGGACAAGGTAGTCGTCTTTGCCCTTCCAACAGCAATTCCCAAAATGAAGAAATTCTTTAATTAGTTGTTCTCATGTTTAATTACAGGCTTGTATTCCAGTTTCTGGGCTTGCTCCTGCTGATTGAAGGCTTCTTTATGTGGCTCTGCATCCCCGTGTCCATGCTCTTCCATGATCATGAGCTGGTGCCGCTTGGTGTTAGTGGACTGATTTCAGTTACGATCGGGGGACTAGCAATGCTTGCGACGCGTAAAGCGCCCAAGGTACTGAACGCTCGTGACGGATTCCTTATAGTTGCCATCGGATGGATACTATTCTCCTTTTTCGGCAGTATGCCTTTTATTCTTTCAGGGGAAATTCCTTCGTTTACCGACGCCTTCTTTGAGACCATTTCGGGTTTTACAACGACAGGGGCCAGCATCCTGAATGAGATTGAGATATTGCCGCATGGATTGCTTTTCTGGCGCTCACTGACTCAGTGGCTCGGGGGAATGGGTATTATTGTCATGTCACTGGCTATACTTCCCCTTCTTGGTGTAGGCGGGATGCAGCTGTTTGTAGCTGAGGTTCCGGGTCCCACTCCCGACAAACTTCATCCCCGAATAAAGGAGACAGCCAAAAGGTTATGGGCCATTTATATAATATTTACGTTTGCCGAGACCCTGTTGCTCTGGATAGGAGGGATGACCCTCTTTGATGCAGTTAATCACTCCTTCACCACCATGGCAACCGGAGGGTACTCAACCAAAACCGCCAGCCTTGCTTACTGGGATTCTCCATTCATCCATTATGTAATTGTGATTTTCATGTTCCTTGCCGGCACAAATTTTACACTCTCCTATTTTGCAATGCATCTGCGTTTTAAAAAAGTCTGGCAGAATGAGGAATTCAGATATTATCTTGGATTTATACTTGGATTTACCATCCTGCTGACCATAATACTATCTTTCACAGAACTACAGAGCGGAGAAGAGTCATTCCGTCATTCATTGTTCCAGGTTGTTTCGATCATTACAACTACCGGATTTGTGACCTTCGATTACCTGTCCTGGATCCCGTTGCTGGGAATTATCCTTTTTATGATGATGTTCTTTGGGGGATCGGCCGGATCAACAGGTGGTGGTATTAAAATTCTTCGGATTGTGCTATTACTTAAGAATTCAGCCATGGAACTTAAGCGGTTAATTCATCCCAATGCTGTTATCCCTGTATGGTTCAACAAAAGTGCTGTATCACCGGATATATTGAATAATGTATTTGCATTTATTTCCTTTTACATTATTACAGTAATTGTCGGAGTGATCGTTATGACTGCTATGGGTTACGATATTGGCTCTGCATTCGGTGCTGTTGCAGCCACTCTGGGAAATATTGGACCAGGAATAGGCCTTGTCGGACCTGTTGAAAACTATGCTCACATCCCTGTGTTCGGGAAATGGTTTCTTTCCTTCCTGATGCTGATAGGCAGGCTGGAGCTATTCACTGTGCTGATCCTTTTCTCTCCCTCATTCTGGAAGAAATAGCCATTAATAAATATGTAAACCTGTTGTAAAATAAATCCCTAATCATGAAAGCAATCCTGATCTCGTTTTTATTAATTTTTAATGTACTTTGTCTAAATGCCCAGACCGATAAAAAGCTTATCGGATCCTGGCAATCCACTACAGAATACGGAACTTATGACCTGAAATTCACTTCAGAAACCGAAGGGGAATATGATGGAGAGTCGTTTATCTATACAATATCAGGTGGAAATATTATCGTTGACTATACTTACTATCCCTATTCCTTTCAGGGTGATATATTAATTACCACTATCGATGGAGTTAATTACGAGTTTAAGAAGCTTGCTGATAAAAAACCAGTAGACTCCGAAAGGCTGACCGGTAAGTGGCAGATTGAAAGTGAATCGGGAACACACAGCCTCAAATTTTTCTCGGATACAGAGCTGGAATTTAACGGTGAATACTACACGTATACAAGGAAAGACAGCTCATTTACCGTTGAATACGAGAAATATTTCTATAAAATGGAAGGTATAAATCTCATGATAAGGCCGCCTGGCGAGGTAGAATACAGGAAATTTTTCCCGGTAGAAGAATAGGGGGAAAGTGATGACAGGAATATAGAACAGCTTTATGCTGTATCTGAAACTAATCTACTTCGCCGATACCCTGTCTTACAAGGACCGGTTCTGCATTGGTACAGTCGATAACGGTTGAGGGCTCGTTAAGGCCAAAACCCCCATCGATGACAGCATCTACCTGATCCTTGTATTTGTCCCAGATCAATTCAGGGTCTGTTGTGTACTCAATCAGTTCATCATCGTCATGTATGGAGGTTGTCATAATCGGGTGACCGAGCTCACGAACAATCTCGAGTGGAATATTATTTTTGGGAATCCGTATACCGACCGTTTTCTTCCTGCTGTGGAATATACGGGGAATATTGTTCCGGGCGGGTAAAATGAATGTATAGGGTCCGGGCAGGTAGGCTTTCATCATTTTATATACGGAGTTGCTGATAAGCCGGGTATAATCTGAGAGCTGGCTGAGGTCGCAGAAAATAAAGGAAAAATCTGCATCTTTTGTACGGATTCCTTTCATTCTCGCAATCCTGTCTACCGCCTTATTGTTAAATATATCACAGCCCAGAGCATATACCGTATCTGTGGGATAAACAATAACACCACCTTTCTGAAGCACTTCACATGCTTTCAGAATTTGTCTCTGGCTGGGACTTTCAGGATGTACCTTTAACAGCATAGTCTACAATAATTGAGAACTACCAATATAAAATAAAAAGGGTGGTTTTGACGGGAGGGTTATCAACAAGACGGTGTAATGCATGGTGATTTATATCACCGGATCCGTGTCGCCGGGATAATCTGCATCTGATGGGGATTCACTTTCCTGATCGGGCGAGAGTCCGTTTTCTTCTTCATCTTCTTCCTCTTCCCAGATTTTTCGTGTTGAGGGTGGACCGTAGGACCGGAAATAAAATGCCATTCCCAGTCCGGCAAGGCCACCAACAAGGTGGGACTCCCAGGATATCCTGAAATCATAGGGAAAGACTCCCCATACAAGTCCCCCATAAAGAAAAACCACCAGGAGGGAGATAGCCAGAAGGTTGATATTTCTGCGGATGATTCCGCTGAAGAAAACGAAGGAAGCAAAGCCATAGACCAGTCCACTGGCCCCAATATGATACGCCGGCCGTGCAGTGAGCCATACAATTAGTCCCCCAACAAACCATATCAGGAAGAATACCCTGTAGGCTACGGGCCTGTAGAAATAAAAAATTGCAACGCTCAGGAAAAAAAGCGGTATGGAATTATCGAACAGGTGTTTGAAATCCGAATGTATAAGAGGTGAAAAGAAAATACCTTTCAGTCCCTCAGCCTTCAGTGGGAACAATCCGAGGTGAGAAAAACTCAAATCAAGAGCAAACTCGGTAACCTTTATGGTCCAGATTACGAGAAGGAAAAAGGCCGGGAAGACCAGGCTATGGTAAAATTTTCGTTTTTCTTCCATGGGATACCTGGTCTCAAAGTTATAAATATGAGCGGTTTATTGTAAGAATCTGTTATTACAAATTACTTCATTCTTCAAAATCAGGAGATTATAAAATAAAAGCCCCCCTGACGGGGAGCTTTTATATTGTAAGGTGAGGATGTTTGAATGTTCAACAGCCTTGCTCTGTCAGCCTAACTTTCGTCAGGACGGAGGCTGCGGACCATTGCACCTGCCTGCCACATCTCAGAGTCGCGAATTTCTTTCAGTTCAACTTCAAGAAGTTCTTTATAATCCGGACGCCCGGTCTTATCGAGTACAACCTCGGTTTCCTTACCGGCTTTTACCCTCTCATATAAGGAGTTGAAAACAGGAAGGGTGGCATCACGGAATTTTGGTTTCCAGTCGAGCGCTCCCCTCTGTGCTGTTGCACTGCAGTTGGCATACATCCAGTCCATTCCGTTCTCATCAACAAGGCGGATGAGGCTCTGGGTAAGTTCTTCGACGGTTTCGTTGAAGGCTTCTGAGGGACTATGACCATTTTCTCTTAAAACCTGGTACTGGGCTTCCATTATACCTGCTATGGCTCCCATGAGGACACCACGCTCACCGGTCAGGTCGCTGTATACCTCATTCTCAAATGTTGTAGGGAAAAGGTAGCCTGAACCGATCCCTATTCCGAGTGCAAGAGTGCGCTCTTCGGCCCTACCCGTGTAATCCTGGAAGATTGCATAGCTGGAGTTGATACCGGTGCCGGCAAGGAAATTTCTTCTGACACTTGTCCCGGAACCCTTTGGAGCACATAGGATTACGTCGATATTGTCAGGGGGAATAACACCGGTCTGATCCTTATAGGTTATCGAAAATCCATGTGAGAAATAAAGTGCATTGCCTTCTTTCAGGCAGGGCTTAAGTTTAGGCCAGACTGTACGCTGTGCTGCATCGGATATCAGGTACTGGATCACCGTAGCTTTTTCAGCAGCTTCTACGATTGGGAACAAAGATTCTCCGGGAACAAATCCATCCTTTACGGCTTTGTCCCAGTCTTCCTTAAATTCAATTGCCTGTCCAATGATTACATTAATGCCATTATCTTTCAGGTTCAATGCCTGTGCTGGTCCCTGCACACCGTATCCGATGATTGCTATAACCTCGTCCTTAAGTACTTCCTGCGCTCTGGAGAGAGGGAATTCTTCCCTTTTTACGACGTTTTCCTCAACGCCTCCAAAATTTAATTTTGCCATTTTTAATTATTTTGAATTATTTATTATCAGGTTAAGACCGTTCAACCGTAAGTTTTTCCGTATCAAGTTTGTGGAGGTATTCCGACAATCTTTCCCTCCTTGCTTTAGTTATTGCCACACGTCCGGACCGGGTAAACTGCATGACCTTGAATTTTTTCATATCATCAAACAGGTGCTGTGTCTCATCTTTATGCCCGGTTTTCTCTATGGCAGTATAGTCGGGTGTTATTTCAAGAATCCTCGCATTGTGCTTCCGTACAAGTGCTTCTATTTCATTACTCCGGGTAACTGCCTCGGTGGGGACCTTGTAAAGTGCAATTTCCTGGTAGATAATCTCATCCTCGCAAAGGTAGAAAGCCTTTAAAACATCAACCACCTTTTCGATCTGTTTAACTACTTTTTCGATGAGGGTCTTTGAAGCTTTAACTACAACTGTGAACTTATAAATGCCCTGGATTGCTGATTCGGAAACTGTAAGGCTTTCTATATTAAGATGCCTTCTGGTGAAAATTATGGTTAGTCTGTTCAGAAGACCTATACTGTTTTCTGAAAAAGCTATGAGCGTGAATTCCTTCTCTTCCATGATATATGATTTTTATTTTTTTCCGGGTTTATAATTAATCCAACCGTACATCGGATACTGATGCCCCGGCTGCAACCATCGGGAACACATTGCCTTCTTTTTCAACTTTTACTTCCAGCAGGAAGGGACCGTCGAAATTGAACATTTCATCGATTGCGGCGTCCAGTTTATCCCTTGTTTCAACCGTGTTTCCATCAATACCGAAACCTTTTGCAATGGTAATAAAGTCCGGATTAACGAGTTCAGTAGAGGAATATCTCTTGTCAAAGAACAGTTGTTGCCACTGCCTGACCATCCCCAGGAAGTTATTGTTCAATAATATAATCTTGATTTTAGCCTTATTCTGGGCTATTGTACCAAGTTCCTGTATGGTCATCTGAATACCACCATCTCCGACAAAAAGCACTACGGTTTTATCAGGTGCACCGGTTTGGGCGCCGAAGGCCGCGGGTAATCCAAATCCCATAGTTCCGAGTCCCCCGCTGGTAACCAGGCTCCTTGTATTTTTAAACTTAAAATACCGGGATGCAATCATCTGGTGCTGGCCAACATCGGTAATGCAAATAGCCTCACCATTCATTCTTTCGTTTACCCTGCGTACAACCTCACCCATGGTAAGTTCTTCTTTCTCGGGATGGAGATCATTTTTTATTACCTTATCATACTCATACTGGTATGCAATTTTGAATTGGTTGAGCCACTCATCTCGTTTGTTCTGGTTGATCAATGGGAGGATTGCCTCCAAAGTTTCTTTAATATCCGCGATAACTGCCACGTCTGCTATAACATTTTTATTCACCTCTGCCGGGTCTATCTCAAAGTGAACTATTTTGGCAAGAGTTCCGTAGGTGTCAACTTTTCCAGTTACCCGGTCGTCAAATCGCATTCCAAGCGCGATAAGGAGATCGCATTCGTTGGTTTTGATGTTTGGACCGTAATTCCCGTGCATTCCAAGCATCCCTACATTGAGGGGATGATCTGTTGGAATTGAAGAAGCTCCCAGCAGGGTCCAGGCAGCTGGAATACCTGCTTTCTCCAGAAATGCGAGCATTTCCTTTTCAGCGCCGGAAAGGATCACACCCTGACCTACAAGAGCCATTGGTTTTTTAGCATTGTTTATTAAATCGGCTGCCTTCTCGACGTATTCCATTTGCAGAATGGGGCGGGGGACATAACTCCTGACATCGTTGCACCTTTCATACGAGTAATCGAATTCTGCAAATTGTGCGTCCTTGGTAATGTCGATCATAACGGGTCCGGGTCTTCCTGTTGTGGCAATAAAGAATGCCTTGGCGATTGCGCCAGGGATATCTTCTGCTTTTGTGACCTGGATATTCCATTTGGTAATTGGCATGGAAAAACCCATTACATCGGTTTCCTGGAATGCATCGCTTCCAAGCAGGGGAGCATGTACCTGTCCACTGATACAAATGATCGGTGTGGAATCAAGCATAGCGTCTGCCAGTCCCGTTGTAAGATTAGTAGCTCCCGGTCCGGAAGTCACCATACATACACCAACTTTTCCACTGACCCGTGCATATCCCTGGGCCGCATGGGCAGCACCCTGCTCATGCCGGGTGAGTATATGATTAATCTTATCCTGATAATCATATAAGAGATCATAGACGGGCATAATGGCTCCGCCCGGGTAGCCAAATATTGTATCAACACCTTCTTCCAGAAGAGACAATAATACAGCTTCTGATCCGCTAATCTTTTTAGTCTTCATAACTGTCATGGTTTATAACTATTCAATAATTCTAATTGCTCCCTGGTCGGCTGATGTGACCATGCTGGCATAAGCCTTAAGGGCTTTGGATACATTTCTGTCCCTGGCTGCAGCCCGGAAAGCATTTTTTCCTTTTTCTTCTTCCTGCTGACGCCTCATGCTGAGTTCTTCTTCAGAGACATCGAGATTGACAGAACGTTTTGTAATACTGATCTCAATTTTGTCACCATCCCGAACAAGGGCGATCTCTCCACCGGCCGCAGCTTCCGGGGAAACATGACCGATTGAAAGCCCGGATGTTCCTCCAGAGAATCTACCGTCAGTAATCAGGGCACATTTAGCACCAAGTCCCTTGGCTTTAATATACGACGTAGGGTAGAGCATCTCCTGCATTCCGGGTCCCCCTTTCGGACCTTCATAATTAATTACTATCACATCGCCGGCGATGATCTCATCGTTGAGTATCGCATCACAGGCAGAATTCTGGGAGTTAAAAACCCTCGCCGATCCTTTAAATTCATATACAGAAGGATCCACACCGGTTGTTTTTACGATGCTTCCATTCGTGGCAATATTGCCGTAAAGGATTGCAAGTCCCCCGTCCTGTGAATAAGCATTCTCAACACTTCTGATACATCCGTTTTCCCGGTCCTTATCCAGTTCACGGTGAAGATTTTTCTGAGATCCCATAACGAGGTTCCTTCTCAAACCCGGTGCAGCACGGTAGATTTGAACATCCGGATCATTATCATCAACCTGTGTGATATCATATTTTTCAATGGCTTCTCCCAGATTCAATCCGTCAGCACGCTTCACCCGGGTATCGAGTAGTCCACCGCGGGCAAGCTCCCCAAGGATAGAAATGATTCCTCCAGCCTGGTTAACATCTTCCACATGATAATCGGAGCTTGGTGCAACCTTACACAGAACAGGGGTTTCTTTTGAAAGGCGGTCAATATCCTCCATGGAAAAATCCACCTCAGCTTCCCTGGCAATTGCCAGCAGGTGTAGAACTGTATTTGTTGATCCACCCATGGCTATGTCAAGTCTCATGGAATTAAGGAATGCCTGCCGTGTTCCAATTGATCTTGGCAGAACAGAATCATCGTTTTCGAAATAGTATTTTTGGGTAATCTCAACAATCTTTTCGGCGGCCTTTTTAAACAGGTCAAGCCTGAATTCATGTGTGGCGAGTATTGTTCCATTCCCCGGAAGGGCAAGCCCAAGGGCTTCATTAAGGCAGTTCATCGAGTTGGCAGTAAACATGCCGGAGCAAGAGCCACAGGTGGGACAGGCCTCCTGTTCGATGCGGGATAGTTCTTCCCCTGAAATTGATTCATCTGCCCCAAGTACCATTGCATCCACAAGGTCATATTTTTTGCCACCGATACGTCCGGCCTCCATCGGTCCCCCGCTGACAAATATTACGGGGATATTCAGCCGCATTGCTGCCATCAGCATGCCGGGGGTGATTTTATCACAATTACTGATACAAACCATAGCATCAACCTTATGGGCGTTGATCATGTATTCAATACTGTCGGCTATCAGGTCCCGGGAGGGAAGTGAATAGAGCATACCGTCATGTCCCATGGCAATGCCGTCATCAATAGCAATTGTATTGAATTCGGCTGCAAAACAGCCAAGCTTCTCGATCTCGGCTTTCACATCCTGACCGATGTTATGCAGATGTGCATGCCCGGGTACAAACTGGGTGAAGGAATTGACAATCCCGATTACCGGATTTCCAAATTGTTCCTCCTTCATGCCATTGGCTCTCCAGAGGCTGCGGGCACCTGCCATCAACCTGCCTTCAGTGGTGGTAGCGCTTCTGAGTTTTTTTACCATGGTCTGCCCTTATTTTTTATTAAATAAAAAGGCCATTCTAACTTTCTGCAGAATGGCCTTCAAAATATTTTTGTATTTATCCATACCATTCTTACCTGTCGAGCACCACAAGGCTCACAAGAAGAATGGCTAGTATGATATGGACAACTTTCATTTGCTAATCAATGGGACAAAGATATTTATTAATCTCTGAAATCAAAACTTTTTTATAACTGACTGAAGATGTACGAAAACGTACATTCCGAACCCGATAACGTGCAATTAAAGATCTTCCCCAAGTATTTTTCTACATTATAAAGATCATATAATCAGCAAGATATGATTTGTCAGAACATTTTGGCATGTATTATGTATTACATCAGGCATGGAAACCAGAGTATTTTATTAGAGGAGGATGTGTAAACATCATGAACTATATACTTGGCATACTAATAGCATGTGCAGTTGTATATGCACTGGCGTTCCGCCTTGGAGTCCGGCGTGGAAGAAAGGAAAGCAGGATGAAAGAATACAGGCGGGGATACAGGATGGGGTATGACCGGGCCAGAAAAGACCTTTCAGAATTATTCAACCTACCTGATGGGGAATTACTGCTGAGAATTCGGGAACTGCGCAGGTCAGCAGGAAAATAAAAAAGGGCAAGCTACTCATATCGCACCGCTACAACCGTCTACCCTTGCTACCTTCCGGTCCTGGGGGAGTTCAACAGGAGCTGGTCGTATAAGACTTGCCCAGGTGCAAAGATATTAAAAAAAAAGTATCTTTGATTCACTAAATCTTAAACCTCAATTACAAATGGAAAAGAAAAATACTTCGGTACTCTACAATGGTCTTATCTGGGGACTTATCCTCTCTTTTGCGAGCATTATATTCAATGTGATACTCTACATGATGGATCAGAACCTTAACCAGGCTCTCGGATATGCAGGAATTATCATATCACTGGTTGTAATGATCCTGGGAATCCGCAGTTTCAGGGATAACATCAGAGATGGAGTTCTTCCCTTTGGAACAGCATTTGGTTTTTTAATGATTGTTATGATAGTCTCAACAATTATCGGGGATATATACACTTATATTCTGTGGACAGTTATCGATCCGGATATCGTAGGCAAGATGTTGGATCTCCAGACAGAAAAGATGTTGGAGAAAGGAATACCGGAGGAGGCTATGGAACAAGCAATGACCATGACCGCCAAGTTTATGCAACCGGGAATCATGATTGCCATGGCTACAGCTACCGGCCTGTTTTTTGGTGCCATCCTGTCACTTATCATTGCTGCCATCTTCAAGAAGGATGAAAGTTCTGAAGATCCCATCCTGGAAGAAGAAACCCCTGCTGCAGCAGAATAAAAAGAAAAGATATTTTCCAGCATGGATATTTCCATAGTCGTACCAGTTTTTAACGAAGAAGAGTCTCTACGGGAACTTAGTGATTGGATTGAGAAAGTATTATCGCAACATGCATATACGTATGAGATGATTATGGTGGATGATGGCAGCAGCGATGAATCCTGGAAGGTCATTGAAGAACTTGGCTCCAGCCATGATTGGATCAAGGGGATACGCTTCAGGCGAAATTACGGGAAGGCAGCAGCATTGCATACCGCTTTCCAGTCCACTAACGGAAAGGTAGTCATTACAATGGATGCAGACCTGCAGGACAGTCCAGAGGAGATACCAGAACTCACACGTCTAATACTTGAAGATGGGTACGACCTGATATCAGGCTGGAAAAGGAAAAGGCATGACCCGATTACCAAGAGGATCCCGAGTAAATTCTACAATTGGTTTGCCCGGAAGGTATCCGGGATCAAGCTGCATGATTTTAATTGTGGACTGAAATCCTATCGTAGTGCGGTTGTAAAAAGTATTGAGGTATATGGCGATATGCATCGCTATATACCTTTTCTTGCCAAAAGGGCAGGGTTTTCAAAGATCGGTGAAAAGATTGTTCAACACCATGCAAGGAAGTACGGAGTTACCAAATACGGAATTGAAAGATTTATTATCGGCTACCTCGACCTGATCTCCATTAGCTTTATCAGCAGATTTGGTAATCGGCCAATGCATCTCTTTGGCACCTTCGGTACGTTTGTGTTTATGGTCGGATTCTTTGCTGCAGCCTGGCTTGGTGCTCAAAAGATCATCTCCTCTGTAAGAAACATAGCAATGCACAGAGTGACCGAAAGCCCTTATTTCTACCTTGCCCTTGCAGCCATGATTATCGGGACCCAATTGTTTCTTGCAGGGTTTTTGGGGGAGCTGATCGGAAGAAGCTCATCTGACCGTAATTCGTATCTGATCGAGGAAAAAATAAATTTTTAGTCTTGAAGATTATCTGCATCGGTCCGGGGTATCCTTTGCGCGGAGGAATATCCAACTTCAATACGGCATTATGCAAAAACTTTGCTGCTGCCGGACATGAGGCATCTATTATTTCTTTCTCCCTGCAATATCCTTCATTTCTTTTTCCGGGCACCACACAGTTTGAACCAGGCGATCCTCCCGGAGGAATATCCGTTAGTCCCCTGATCAACTCAATTAATCCCCTGAGCTGGATCCGCACGGCACGTCGGATTCGCAGAATCTCTCCCGACCTTGTGATACTTCATCACTGGATGCCATTTATTTCCATGAGCCTCGGAGCAATTGTCAGAAGGCTGGGGAGAAATCGTAATTACCCTGTTATAGCCGTTTGTCATAATGTTATCCCACATGAAAAGCATGCAGGATGGAAAAGCCTGAGTCGGTTCCTGCTGAAGAAATGCGATGGATTCATCGTGCTTTCGCGTTTGGTTCTCGATGATCTGAGTATGTTCACCAATAACCAGAACAAAGTTTTCGTACCCCATCCGGTCTATGACATTTTCGGTAAAACAGTAAAGAAGGAAGAGGCTGCACGTTACCTGGGATTGGATCCAAAGGATCAGTATCTTCTGTTTTTCGGACTTATCCGTAAATACAAGGGACTAGACCTTTTGCTCAATTCCTTTGCCCGGGTAAAGGATCAGATGGGGAATCTAAAACTGGTTATTGCCGGTGAGTTTTACAAGGGAAAAGAGGACTCACTGGAACTTATTGCAAAACTTAATCTGGGCGACAGGATACTCCTTCGTGACCAGTTCATTCCTGCTGGTGAGGTGAAATATTATTTCAGTGTTGCCGACCTTGTGGTTCAGCCCTATCTCGCTGCCACCCAGAGCGGTATCAGCCAGATTGCGTATCATTTTGGTGTTCCCATGCTGGTGACTGATGTTGGAGGATTGTCTGAGATAGTACCCGATCAGAAGGTGGGTTATGTAACTCCGGTTGATGAACAGGCCATTGCAGATGCCATTGTGGATTTCTTTCGCAACGGCAGATCCATCGAGTTTCGTAAGAATGTTCAATCCGAGAAAAAGCGTTTCACCTGGGATGCAATGAGAAAGCAAATCATTGAGCTTGCTGACCGTATTAAGTCAGGTTAATCCAGCAAAATATCTGAAATTCCGGGACTGATCCAATCAGCCTTGGTATCCTTAATATATCTTACCGATGAGGCACCGTGACAAATTGTTGCTACCCGTGATATTTTACCGGAACTGTTTACAATAACACGTACAATTTGTTTTCCTTCCCTGTTGCATTTTCCAGAGCAGCTTCAATGGTATATAATTCCCCGTACATTTCGCACTCTGATTCACGCTCCTTGTAGCAATAGCTTCCCTCGCTCTTCAGATTATAGTTTTCCGCCATCCACCATTGAGTACCGATTTTAACAGTATTATTGGTCTGACCGTCACGATCGTCTGTAAAGGAAGATCGCTCACCCGGTTGACGAATTTCCATATTGTTTGAATATTTTGTACGTGTTTTATCTTCAGAATTGGAGATCCGGACAGAATATCCGGTTCCCTCTGGGATGTCTGCCGGAATTTTCCAATCAAAGACTGAGGAGTTCTGTACATCTTTTCCAAATGGTACAGATGAGTTCCGATCCCTGGAAGAGTTCCATGTAGACATGAGAATTTAATAACTGTTTCATGATCATTGAAATTTTTCTTTTATCAATCCAATTACTTTTTTGTCAATAGGGAAGCTCAGGTCCCCCTCATCAATCTTTTCAAGAGAAATCCATCGGAAGGATTGCTGTCCATTTATATCATTTGCGAAGTCAAAGGGTTTGTCGGAAACGCGGAGCTTCATTTCGTCTGCAAGGTCTGCCAGGTAATAAATGCTAATCAGCTGGTGATCCTTGAAAAAGTAGGCCTTCTGGTAATAATCGGTGGTATAGAAATGTCGGATGTTGGTGAGCTTCTGCCCGAATTCTTCCATAGCTTCACGCTGCAGACATTCGATTGTACCCTCTCCGTATTCCATTCCACCGCCGGGGAACTTTGACATTTTCATGTTCACCTGGAATTCATCGCTGATCAGGATCTGCTTCTGATCATTGACGACAAGCATATAAACCCGAATGCTGTATTTTACTGGGTTATCCGATAGCATCTTTGACAAATCTAATAATTTCCGGGATCTGCAGAGGACTAAACCAATTTACATCAGGATCTTTTCTGAACCAGGTCAGTTGCCTGCGGGCATAGTGCCGTGTGTTTCGTTTGATCAGCCGTATGGCTTCCTCAAGTGAGTAACTCCCATCCAGGTAATCAAAGAGCTCTTTATATCCCACTGTATTCAGTGCATTAAGATCCCTGAATTCCAGGCTGGATTCTACCTCTTCCAGAAGTCCGCTTGCCATCATCTCCTCTACCCGCTGGTTTATTCTTTCATAGAGTAATTCCCTGTCCATATTAAGCCCGATTTTCAGAATATTGAAATCACGTGATTTCTTTACGCTTGTAAGGAAGTCTGAATAGGGTTTGCCGGTAGTCATGCTGATCTCCAGTGCTTTGAGTATCCGCTTTGGGTTTTTCAGATCAATGCTTTTATAGCTTATTGGATCCAGTTTTTTTAGCTCAAATCGAAGGCTCTCAATGCCTTCCCCTTCAATTCTGTCGATCAGAACTTTCCGAATCTCCGGATCAACAGCCGGGATATCATCGATGCCCTGGCAAATAGCCTGGATATAGAGCCCCGATCCTCCTGCTATTACCAATGCAGCATGTTTATGGAATAAGTTTTCCATAACATGGAGGGCCTCTTGCTCGAAGATGCCGGCATTATAATGGTCGCTTACAGAGCGATGCCTGAGAAGGTGGTGCCTGACACGCTTCAGCTGGACGGGGTCAGGCACGGCTGTCCCAATGTTCAATTCGCTATAAATCTGCCTGGAATCGGCAGAAATGATTTCGGTATTGAGTGATTCAGCGACCTCAATGGCCACAGCAGTCTTACCCACACCTGTCGGACCAACAATGAAAACTGCGTTCTTAATAGTCATCCGGGAACTCGTCGTCGTAGATTTGTAAATCGAGGCCCGGGTCATCGGTGTAATCCTCAAGAATGGAGCTGTCGGAGAGATTTGGCGTCCCAAAAAGATGATCCATCAACAATTGCTGAGGTGCTTGTCCCTTTTCAAAACAGCATACAGGGTAATTCTTTGAGGCATCCCTGGTATTTTTGCCTACGAGTTCAATGAAGAACATACGTTCATTAAACACATCGAAAACATAGACCATTTTATCATGTACCTCATGCACATGATCTTTGATGCCTGCATTTTCCATAGTTATGACCCTGGCTGACTCCTCTTCGGTTAATTCGAAAAGTGTGATTTCCTGCTCTTTTTCCCATTTCTGACCGCAAATAAAGAAAGATGCAATCTGAGATTTGTCAAAATGCAGGTTGCCCTGTATGGCCATGTGAAGATCGAAGAAGGTCTGATCTGCCAGGATCTCAAAATCACGGACAAAATTGTCCTGTTCATTTGATATAAACCTGAACTTGAGGACCATATCCTACTTTTCCTACAAGTTACTTAAAAATTTTAAAGTATCCATATTATCTGCAAAATCCCATAGCTCCGGATTTTGTGTTTTTCCGAAGCCAATTGTTTGTATGCCGGATAATTCACGGGATGCAATACACTGGATTGAATCCTTTTGTTGCTGTATGCCGGATACCAGTGAAGGAAGTTCAGGGTAGGTTTCATGATGCAATGTGCCAACAGGAGAGGGGATTGCCTGGTCGGGACGGAGGAGGAGGAATCCGTTATCCAGGTGTTTTACACTGTTCATCAGGAAAACAGATCTCTGGTACTGGTAATTGTTTGCATATTTATTGTGATTGCCCACATGGCTGTACTTTTCCATTTCCCCAAAGAACCGGTCGAATGAATAATTCTCCGGAACATATAGCTTTGCTACATTCCTGCATCCCATACCAAAATAAAGAAAAATATCATCGGCGAGTGCTGCCAGTTCTTCTGCAGATTCATCACCTGTGAGGATTGCAATACCATTTCGGTTCTTCCTGAATATATGTGGATACCTGCCAAAATAATATTCGAAGTACCGAAATGAATTATTACTTCCGGTGGCGATCATTGCATCGATGTTTCCAATATATGATTCTTCGAAATGTATTGAAGGGGTGAAGCGGGACTCAAATTGTTGAAGTTTATCTGCCATGAAAGGCAGAAGTTTATCATCCTTCCCGGACATCTTTCCTTTAAAGTTATGTCCGCTCAGCAGAACACATAGAAAATCATGAAAACCGACAAGAGGGATATTGCCGGCAAGAATAGTACCCACTATTAAGGGTTTAACCGGCTGAAAACTTTCCGGCGAATACCTGCCGGTCAGTTCCCTCAGGAGAGACCGGTCAAGGATGCGGGAGGTCTCACTCAGTGCGTGATATATGAAGAGAGGTGTGAACCAGGGATTTACCTTCTGCGCTTCCGCCGCAACGCTTTGCAATTCAGGATCCGCAATGCCCCCTTCCCCCGTAAGGGAATCTTTCAGATAATTCCCCAGTTGTGCAAATGCTTCTATCCGTTCTGAAAGATCCATTGGTTGAGGCTAGAAATAGTCTTCCCAGGGGAATTCACTGAATAGGGCGGTCAGTCCGGCGCCCACAAAGACCAGGTAAACTATGGCAAAAAGGATCATTACTCCATTGGCTACTATTCCTATGATTCCACAGATCCTGCCTCCGTTCAGATTTTTATATGATGCTTCGGTATAGGCCTTTGGGTTTTGACCATACATGTCGAGGGCTTTGGATGACAGGACAACGGCAATAATACCGAGGGCGAGTCCGACAACGCCTATGCCAAAGCAGCAGAATGTGGTAACAAGTGAGAAAATCCCGAGTATCAGGACGCCCTGTGAATTTGGAACAGGAACCCTGACTACAGGGGCCATGGGGATTTCTTCAGCATTTTCATTGATGGTTTCCATGATAGTGTTTTTAATGGATTATGATGTTGTAGATAAAGTTGCCGAGTACAATAATGGTATTGGTGATATAAAAGATCTTGAGGACCAGGGCACCATGTTTTAGATTGAAAATCAAGTGAATGGCAAGGAATGCAAACATGCCAAGAAGAGGTAGCAGAGCCGGGAAGAGAAGGAGGCTTTCGAGAATGTCACCTTTCAGAAGGGCTAAGATGCTTCGCTGAATTCCACAACCCGGACATGCAATTCCTGCTTGCTCGTGAAATGAGCAGGTACCCATGTGGGCTTCGAGCCAGGTTATGATTTTCAGCATCATTATTTACCTGCTTCCTTTTTTATAAGGTTCAGAGCTGAGCCAGCTTTAAACCATTCTATTTGTTTCTCGTTATAGGTATGGTTTACCAGGAATTCATCTGAGGATCCGTCGGCATGATTCAATTTCACGTTGAGTGGTTTTACCGGGGTAAAATTACCAAGTCCTTCTATATTAATGCTATCATCTTCACGGATCTTGTCGTAGTCTGATTTATTGACGAAAGTCAGCGCGAGGACTCCCTGTTTTTTGAGATTGGTCTCGTGTATCCTGGCAAAAGATCGTACCAGCACTGCACTGACTCCAAGGTGCCTTGGTTCCATAGCGGCATGTTCACGTGAGGAACCCTCACCGTAATTTTCATCACCGACAATCATGGAATTGAGTCCCTCACCCTTATAGGCACGGGCAGTATCCGGCACAGCTGCGTACTGGCCGGTAATTTGATTTTTTACGGTATTGGTCTTATCGTTATAAGTATTAACAGCACCGATCAACAAATTATTTGAGATGTTATCCAGGTGTCCCCGGAAGCGGAGCCACGGACCAGCCATGGAGATATGGTCTGTAGTACATTTCCCCCTGGCTTTTATCAGGAGTTTTAGTCCCTCGAGATTCCCCCCATCCCATGGTTTGAATCCTTCCAGCAATTGCAGGCGTTCTGACTTTGGGTTTACCTTTATCGTAATGCCTGAACCGTCACTTGCGGGTGCCTGGTATCCGTTGTCTTCGACAGCAAAACCTTTTGGCGGCATTTCAAGTCCCATTGGCTCATTCAACTTCACTTCCTCCCCCTTAGCGTTTATGAGGCTGTCTTTTCGCGGGTCGAATTTCAGGTTGCCGGCAATTGCCAGTGCGGTAACGATCTCAGGAGAGGCCACGAATGCATGGGTTTTGGGATTCCCATCGTTTCGTTTGGCAAAATTGCGGTTAAATGAGGTGATGATTGAATTGTTATCGAGGTTTTCAGCATCGTGTCTCATCCATTGTCCGATGCATGGTCCGCAGGCATTTGCCAGCAATACACCACCAAGATCTTCGAATACCTTTATGAGTCCATCCCTCTCCATGGTAAATCGTACCAGTTCAGATCCGGGAGTAATAGTAAATTCGGATTTAGCCCGGAGACCCTTTTTAAGGGCTTGTTTTGCCACGGAAGCTGCCCTTGTGATATCTTCATAGGAAGAGTTGGTACATGATCCTATGAGTCCAACATCAAGTTTTTCCGGATAATTGTTCTCATCAACCGCAGCAGCAAATTCTGACAGGGCCCATGCCTTGTCAGGTGAGAATGGTCCGTTTATATGCGGTTCAAGCTTGCTGAGGTCAATCTCAATTACCTGATCGAAATACTTTTCAGGTTCCTTATAAACTTCAGAATCTCCGGTGAGAGCTTCAGCGATCTTATCGGCCTCGTCTGCAACTTCCTTACGGCTGGTACCGGAAAGGTATTCTGCCATTTTTCTGTCATATCCAAAAAGTGAGGTGGTAGCACCAATTTCTGCACCCATGTTGCAAATTGTACCTTTGCCAGTGCAGGAGATGCTTTTTGCACCATCCCCGAAATATTCGAGGATGCAGCCGGTACCTCCTTTAACGGTAAGAATGCCTGCTACCTTCAGGATTACATCCTTAGCTGAGGTCCAGCCACTGAGCTTTCCTGTAAGTTTAACTCCGATCAGTTTTGGGAATTTAAGTTCCCATGGCATTCCGGCCATGACATCCACAGCATCTGCTCCGCCAACTCCAATTGCAATCGTCCCAAGTCCCCCGGCATTCACTGTATGTGAATCCGTCCCGATCATCATGCCCCCGGGAAATGCATAGTTTTCAAGAATGACCTGGTGGATGATCCCGGCTCCGGGTTTCCAGAACCCGATACCATACTTATCAGATACTGTTTCCAGGAAATCGAAAACTTCTTTGTTTAATTCTTTTGATTCCTTAAGGTCTTTCAAGGCGCCCTCCTTTGCGAGTATAAGATGATCACAATGGACAGTTGAGGGAACAGCCACCTTGTCCCTTTCGGCCTGCATGAATTGGAGCAGGGCCATCTGTGCGGTTGCATCCTGCATTGCCACCCTGTCAGGATTGAAGTAAACATAATCCTCCCCCCGTTTAAAATCTTTAAGCTCCTGTTCTTTATCCAGGTGAGAATACAATATTTTTTCAGCAAGTGTGAGAGGTCTGTTCAGGTGCTTTTTTGCTTCTTTAATTTTTGAGGAGAATTCCTCGTAGACAGTACGGATCATTTCAATGTCGAAGATCATATTGGAAAATGTTTGAAGGTTTTCGATATGCCAACAAATTTAAATGTTTAAATCGATTATGTATGCTGGTTGCCTATTTATTTCGTATTTTTAGAACTTATATATTCAATCTAATAATGCATCTAAGGCATTAACTAACAGTAGTTTATGAAGACACTGAATCTGTTGATCGAAAACTTCCGGATAAGTACCCGGTCGATCCGTGCAAATATGCTTAGGGCAATACTTACAATGCTGATAATTGCCTTCGGGATCATGGCCCTCGTGGGGATACTTACTGCCATCGATGCTATAAAAGGCTCCATAACCGATGAGTTCTCCCGAATGGGAGCGAATACTTTTTCCATCGAGAGCCGGTCAATCAATGTTCATCTGGGGGGGCAACGGGAAAGGAAGAGGAACTATGATTATATTTCTTACCGGGAGGCCCGGGAATTCAAGGAACAATATCAGTTTCCGGCTGAAGTGGCAATCTGGACAAGGGCCACACAGATAGCCACAGTAAAGCATCAATCCCTTAAATCACATCCAAATATCTCCGTTATAGGTGCAGATGAAAACTACCTTGAGACTGCAGGATATGAGATTGAGAAGGGCAGGGGGTTTTCTGCCCAGGAGGTTCAGATGAACCGGAATTTTGCAATGATAGGCAAGGGTGTGGTTCGCAAGGTATTCGATAAAAATGAAGATCCTCTTGGCAAGCTGGTAACTGTTGGTAACGGACGCTACAAGGTGATCGGTATTTTGAAAGCCAGGGGTTCTTCAATGGGTGGAGACTCGGACAACCTGGTGATCCTTCCATATACAAACGTGCGCCAGTATTTTTCCAGGCCGAATATGAGATATTCAATCAATGTGACACCTCTTGATATTACACTCATGGAAGGGGCGCTGGGGGAAGCAGAAGGAGTTTTCAGGCAGGTCAGAAACCTGGATGTTAAGGATGAATCCGACTTTCATCTAAACCGCAGTGACAGTGTTGCTAATATGATGATCGAAAATCTTAAGTTCGTTACCATCGCTGCAACTCTGATTGGTGTTATCACCTTATTCGGGGCGGTCATTGGATTAATGAATATAATGCTCGTTTCAGTTACCGAAAGGACACGTGAGATTGGTATTCGAAAAGCAATTGGAGCAAAAGCCAAAACCATTAAACAGCAATTTCTTTTTGAAGCCATTGTTATCGGACAGTTTGGAGGAATTGTCGGGATAATCCTTGGAATTCTGATTGGTAACCTGGTCGGAATGATGCTGAATACAGATTTTTTAATACCATGGGCCTGGATCATCCTGGGTTTTATACTCTGCTTTATTGTTGGAATTATTTCAGGGTATTACCCTGCACAAAAAGCCAGTAAATTGGATCCTATTCTTGCATTGCATTATGAATGATTAAGAAAATGTGTAAATTTAATAAATGGAAAACTTAGATATCCAGCCAACATCAAACACACCCAAAGTTGATTTCAATGCTGGTACGGGTAAGCTTTTATTCAGTGGCAGGTCCATTCCGGAGGATCCGGGAGAATTCTATGATCGCATTCTTTCATGGCTGGAGAAATATTTTAAGGCGACAAACCAGGAAACGGAACTTGAATTCCGCCTGGAATACGCAAACAGCGGGTCCTCAAAATACATACTGGAAATACTCAAGGATATCAGTGATTATACAGAAGGAAAAAACATAAAGGTTATCTGGGGTTACGAGGCTGATGATGAGTCAATTGAGGAGCTTGGTGAGCTTTACCAGAATTCTGTGAACCTGCCGATTGAGTTGAAGGAGTTCGAAGACGAGGAAAATGATGAATAGTCCGGGTTGAAACCAAATAAAAAGCTGCTCCCTTCCGGAAGCAGCCTTTTGTATTTTACGTGTTATTTTTTTAAGGATATTATTTGAGCCGCCTGTCAGATGCGCTTCCTGGGCAGATGTAAGCGGTGAAATTATATCCTAAAAAAAATTCCTTTAGAATAGTTTGAAGATCAGATCAACTACTCTTGCAGAATATCCCCATTCGTTATCATACCATGAAAGAATTTTAATCATCTTTCCCTGAACCATAGTGCTATCAGCGTCGAAGATGCTGGAAGCAGGATTTCCGATCACATCAACAGAAACAATTGGATCTTCTGTGTACTCAAGGATTCCCTTCATGGGTCCTTCAGCCGCAGCTTTAATTGCAGCATTGACTTCCTCCTTGGTAACTTCCCTGTCAAGAACAGCAACCAGGTCAACCAGTGAACCGGTAGGTGTGGGAACCCGAACTGCCAGTCCGTCCATTTTACCTTTCAGGGCTGGGATAACTATTCCAACAGCTTTCGCAGCACCTGTTGTAGTAGGAATCTGTGAAACAGCAGCTGAACGAGCCCTTCTGAGGTCTGAATGAGGAGCGTCGAGGATAGCCTGGTCGTTGGTGTAAGAGTGGATGGTGGTCATGAATCCCTGGTCAATACCGAAAGAATCATTCAGAACTTTTGCTACAGGAGCAAGGCAGTTGGTTGTGCAGGAGGCATTTGAAACGCACTGGTCTTCAGGTCTGAGAGCGTCATCATTCACGCCAAGTACGATCATATTATCAATCTCGTCCTTAGAAGGAACAGTAAGGATAACTTTTTTTGCCCCATTCTTCAGGTGGTCACCGTATCCGCCTTTTGCACTTTCTTTCTCCCTGAAAATCCCGGTTGATTCAATCACCACGTCAGGAGTCTCTGCCCAATTAATATCAGCTGGATTTCTGTCAGCTGTGATTTTTGTTTTCATTCCGTTTGCAGTGATGGATTCATCATCATATGTAACTTCTCCCTTAAACCTTCCCTGTGTGGAATCATACTTTAGAAGATGAGCCAGAGTTTTTGTGTCAGTCAGGTCATTAATACCTACGATTTCAAGTTCAGGATGCTCAAGCGCCAGCTTGTAAACATTCCTTCCGATCCTTCCGAATCCGTTAATTGCAACTTTAATTTTTGCCATGATTATTATCTATTAATTGGTTAACTCGATTTTTTCGAATCGCAAACTTAATCAATAAGACCGAATTCTTCAAAAATTGAATGTGAAGAAATTGAAAATTATTTTGGACAGGCATGCTTTAGTAGCCAAGGTCGTCGGAGTCAATAT
>DRHS01000252.1 GCA_011053095.1 Bacteroides sp. | reverse complement strand
TCAGCAGAGTTTTATTATGTCTCTTTAGTATATGCTCGCTCATGAACCAAAAATATGCATTTTCATGCATACGAAAACCTTTAGGTTTTCTTAACTTTCCTCTTTACCCCGAGGCAGAGCCTCGAGGAATTCTTTTGATTAAATTAAATGAAAATGAAATGCCCTCAGTTAAAGAATACTATACAAAAAGTATTTCTGATGAAAAGAGAAAGAATTCAAGCAAGGTTCTCGATTTGATTGAAGGTTTCGAGTCTCCTTATGGACTGGAATTATTAGCAACGGTAGATTTTGTCGCTTGCCAGACCGAAAACAGTAATTTGGGAAATATTCAAAAGGAAATATCCAATTGGACTACACGAAAGAAAAAAATAATGAAATCTTTCCACATTGAAGTTGCCAGAAAAAGGTTACTTGAATCATTTCTTATAACTGAAGTTTAATACTTCAATGCTGTCCATCAATTTATTCATTAAGTCAATAACAGGGTCAGTAAAACGACGGTGAATCCCGTCAGAAAACCGGTGTAAACCTCATCCGGTGTATGGGCTTTCAGGATGATCCTTGCCATGCCTGTTAATCCTGCCAGAACTACTGTCACACCAAGATAGAATTGCAGGTTCACATTCAGGTAAAATGCCAGAAAACCGATAAGGGCTATTAGTCCCCCGGCCCCCACCATATGAATACTGATCTTGTACTTCAGGGTTATCAGGAGGGTCACCAGGACGCTCAGAAGACTGCTCAGGATAAAGGAATGGTAGATGTTTGGAATGGATATCCGCCGGATAAGGTAATAGCAAAACAGGTACATGACAAGGCTAAGTGCGAGTGGAAGGTAGCGCTCCCTTTTTGAATCCATCTTTATGTTCCGAATCATATTTTGGTAAAGGAAAAAGGGAATCATGGCCAGGGGAACCACATAGGTAGACAGGAAAACGATTACCAGCATCCATTTTTTCATTTCGAAGGGAAGGTAAGAGAGATAGGTGCCGGAATTGAACAGCACAAGTATACCCAGCGTGGGAATGATCAGCGGATGATAAATATAGGATATTACTTTGGAAAACTTTTGCATTATAAGGAATTCGAAATATGGGCGGCTTAAAGATAATTATTTTGGGGGGTTACAGCTCCTTCCTGAGCCGTGCTACCGGAATATTCAGCTGTTCTCGGTATTTGGCAACTGTTCGGCGGGCGATCAGGTATCCTTTTTCCTGGAGGATTTCGGCCAGGCGTTCATCGGTCAGGGGTTTGCGTTTTTCTTCCTTACCGATACATTCCTCAAGAATCTTTTTTATCTCCCGGGTTGAGACCTCTTCACCGGAATCAGTCTGGAGTCCCTCGCTAAAAAAATACTTCAGTGACTTGATCCCGAAATGAGTTTGTATGTATTTGCTGTTGGCTACCCTGGATATTGTAGATATGTCAAGGTCCGTGATTTCCGCAATATCCTTCAGGATCATTGGTCTCAGAAGTTTCTCATCCCCATCTATGAAATACTTATGCTGGTAATTGATGATGGCGTTCATTGTAAGCATGAGTGTATTCTGCCGCTGGCGAATGGCATCAATGAACCATTTGGCTGAATCAAGCTTCTGCTTTACGAAAGTTACTGCATTTTTCTGTTCCCTTGTTGCATTGTTTTTGCTTGCAGAGTAAGACTGCAGCATCTCACTGTAGGTCTGGCTGATGCGAAGATCCGGCACATTCCTGGCGTTCAGGCTCAGCTGGAGTTCGCCCTCGTCATTATCCAGTACAAAATCCGGAACGATATGCTGAACGCTTTTATTTTGAGGGTCGCTGAATGAGCTTCCCGGCTTGGGATTCAGCTTCAGTATCTCATCAAGGGCATCTTTCAGCTGGTTCTCCTCAATATTCAGCCTTGTGATGATCTTGTCGTAATGCTTTTTGGTAAACTCGTCGAAATAATACTTCAGAATTTTCCTTGCCAGGGCAGTGATGGGTTGATTCTGGTCTTTTGCCTCAATTTGCAGGAGAAGGCATTCCTGAAGGTCTCTTGCCCCCACACCCAGGGGTTCAAAATCCTGGATCACCGTGAGGATCTCATGAAGCTTATCCTCTGTCGTAGTGATATTCAGGGAAAACGCCAGGTCGTCTACAATTGCGGTCAGTTTCCTTCTCAGGTAACCGTCTTCGTCTATATTCCCCAGGATATATTGGGCAAGCATCTCCTGTTCTTCCGTCAGATTTCTCAATCCCAGCTGTCCCTCAAGATGTTCATTAAATGATTGTCCCCCGCTAAAAGGTATCTCCTCTTTCCGGTCATCCTTCGAATAATTCCTGGACGAAAGGCGATAACTGGGGATATCCTCATCGTTCATATAATCCTCCAGGGAAAACTCATCCTTATCCTGGTCAAGATCGTTCTCCTTTCCGACCTCCTCCTCAAGTCCTTCCTGATCCTCTGAATCCGTAGCCTCTGCACCTTCTTCAAGTACCGGATTTTCCTCCATTTCCTTTTTGATCCGTTGTTCAAGCTGGAGCGTAGGAATCTCCAGCAACTTGATCATCTGGATCTGCTGCGGGGAAAGTTTCTGTAATAATTTCTGTGATAATCTCTGCTTTAACATATCTCACACAATACCCGTAAATACTAGGGAAAGATACGAAATTTACCAAATTTGGGAAATGATTCTTAATAAGTTCTTGCTCCCCACATAAATTGACTCATGTGAACGATGGCGGCGCGTGGATTCACACACATGACGGGGATTTTAGAGGTATTGGCTATGATCTGTTGTTCAGCAGCCCCGAGCATGTAATCGGCGATGCTGATATTTTTGGTTGTAGTGATCAGGATCAGGTCTGCGTTCTTCTCTTTCGCAAACTCAATGGTCTCCTTTGCAAGGTTTGCTGATTTTTTAGCCGTAAATATCTCGTAATCAAGGTTATTCTGCAGCAGGAACTTAACGGCAAAGGTCAGGTTACTGTTCACCTTCCTTTTCAGTCCCTTGTCCTTCACCGGCGCCTTGAACAGGTATACCTTGCTGTCGAAATATTTTCCGAGGTAGATAGCCCAGGTCAGTTTTTCCTTATTCTCTGCTTTAAAATCAATCGGAAAAACGATACTGCCAATTCGTTTACCTGCTGGTGGTTTGTCCTGTATAACCATGAAAGGAACCGTTGATCCCACGATTACCCTCAAGGCCTTACTCCCGGTAATCTTTTGAAGTCCCGTCATACCGTGGGTCCCCATAATCACCATCAGCGCATCCGAATCGTTTGCGTAGGCGGCGATCTCTTTGAAAATGCTTCCCGTCAGGACGATGCCCTGGAAGTCAAAATCATGGGCGCGGCTTCTATTTTCAACCTGTTTCTGGAATTCAGCTTTAACCTCATCCATCGGTGCACTTTTCTCAACCTGGTCCACGATATGCACCATCCGGATATTATTTCCAGCATTCTTTGCAATCCGCAGGGCATGCAGCAGGGCATTTTCCGACATTTCGGTATTATCCCAGGTAACAAGAAGTGTATTACGGCTCTTTTCCATTTGAAAGGATAAAATTACATCAAAGTGACAACAAAAACACTATTTTTGTACTTCATTTTTTTTAAGTAGCTGACAATGAAAGAAGCAGACAGGCCAAAAATCAAGGAAATACTGGGATTAAAGGATTTCGGGAAGGATTTTCTTTTAAAGGGATGGGTGCGAACAAAGCGCGGAAATAAAAATATCGCCTTCGTGGCATTGAATGACGGGAGTACCATAAACAATATCCAGGTTGTCATTGATGTTCCGGCTTTTGACGGGGAGATGGTCGAAAAGATCACAACCGGTGCCTGCATTGCTGTCAGCGGAACCCTGGTCGAATCCATGGGAAAGGGACAATCGGTCGAGATCCAGGCAAAAGATGTTGAGGTTTACGGCGCGGCAGACCCGGAGGTCTATCCTTTGCAGAAAAAGGGACATTCCATGGAATTCCTGCGTGAGATCGCCCATTTGCGTCCCCGCACCAATACATTCGGGGCCGTCCTTCGCATCCGCCACCACCTGGCTTATGGCATCCACAAATATTTCAACGACAACGGCTTTTTCTACATGCACACCCCGATTATAACCGGTTCGGATGCAGAAGGGGCTGGCGAGATGTTCAGGGTGAGTGTACTGGATCCTGTCAATCCGCCGAGAACCAACGACGGGGAGGTGGACTACACCAAAGATTTCTTTGGCAAGGAAACCAACCTTACTGTATCGGGACAGCTGGAAGGCGAGTTGGGTGCCATGGCACTATCGAAGATCTATACTTTCGGTCCCACATTCAGGGCCGAAAACTCCAACACACCCCGACACCTTGCCGAATTCTGGATGGTCGAGCCTGAAATGGCTTTTCATGAGATCGATGACAACATGGACCTGGCCGAAGATTTCCTCAAGTACCTGATCCGGTATGTCATGGAAACCTGCAACGAGGATCTTGAATTCCTCCAGAAAATGTATGACGAGGAGCTCCTCGGGCGCCTGAACTTCATCCTTGACAACGATTTTGAACGTATTGTCTATACTGAGGCTGTAGAGATCCTTGAAAACGCGGGACAAAAATGGGAATTCCCGGTAAGCTGGGGTGTGGACCTCCAATCCGAACATGAACGGTACCTGGTAGAAAAACATTTCAATAAGCCGGTTATCATCACCGATTATCCAAGAGACATCAAGGCTTTTTACATGAAGCAGAACGACGATGGCAAGACCGTCCGTGGGATGGATGTACTGTTCCCCCGGATCGGTGAGATCATCGGAGGAAGCCAGCGCGAAGAAAACTATGAAAAGCTTGAAAGCCGGATCGATGAAATGGGCATCCCAAAAAAAGACCTCTGGTGGTACCTTGAAACCCGGCAGTTCGGCACCGCCCCGCATGCTGGCTTTGGACTGGGCTTCGAGCGCCTGGTGCTTTTCCTCACAGGAATGAGCAACATCCGCGACGTAATACCCTTCCCCCGAACTCCTAAGAATGCTGATTTCTAATCATTTTCACATTATAATGTGATTTTCTGAATGATTTGTCTGTCAGGATAAAATACAGGGTTATAATCTCAATATAATGTGATTTATCTTGTTTTTTACTGAATTTCTAGTAATTTTACTCTAAAATCACATTATAATGGTATTTTCTGATTTGGGAAATAAGATCAAAAGCAGGAGAAAATCCTTGCAGATCACCCAGGCTGATCTCGCCGAGCTGGCCGGGATCAGCCTGAATACATTATATAAAATTGAGAGGGGACAGGCAAATCCGACGGTTGGAATACTTGTAAAATTGGCAGATGTCATGGGAATGGAATTAAAACTGCAAGTGAAAAAATCAGGCATTGATTAAAAATGAAAGCTGCGGATGTATATTACAATGGAAGTCTGGCCGGTGAATTGATTCAACATGCAAATAACAGCTATGAATTCAGGTATCTGGACTCCTGGTTCACCAACGATGCCCTGCCTGCGATAAGCCTGACCCTGCCTAAGCGAGCGCAGGTATATAAATCGGATCATTTATTTCCCTTTTTCTTCAGTCTGCTGTCTGAAGGATACAACCGGAAGCTGCAGTGCCGCCTTTTAAAAATTGACGAGAAGGATTTTTTTGGATTACTATTAGCCACAGCTTCGGCCGATACCATAGGTCCGGTAACAGTAGTTAAAAAACTCCATAACCAATGAGTTTCCCGGATATACTATATTGCCCGGGAATACTGTCAGAAGGTAATAAGACCTACAGCCAGACCTGCCTGAAAAGGGTCTTCAATGGCCGGAAGGTCAGCCATATTCTGCCATATAATCCTCCCTCGGTCAGTGAAGAGGATGCCGAAAAATTCATTGAGAACCGGAAACGGATTTCTATTTCCGGAGTACAGGAAAAGCTCTCAATCATACTTGATAAAAACAAGCTCCGCCTGACAGAAGAGGGCGAACAGGGTACACATATACTGAAACCCGTTCCACGGGACCTGAAAAAAACAGACCAGGTACCGGCCAACGAACATTTAACAATGCAGATTGCCCGACAGGTATACGGAATCAATACTGCGGAAAATGCCCTGATATTTTTCCGGAATGGTGAACAGGCCTACATTACAAAAAGATTTGATGTAAAAAATGACGGGGCAAGATGGGGCAAAGAGGACTTTGCAAGCCTGGCAGGGAAAACGGAAGAAAACGCCGGTCCGAATTTCAAATACGAATACAGTTACCAGCAGGCAGCCATGCTGATTTTGAAATACCTTCCTGCTTCAAGTGTTGAACTGGAGAAGTTTTTCAGGCTGATCGTCTTCAATTACCTGTTCTCAAACGGCGATGCACATTTAAAGAATTTTTCTGTCCTGGAATCACCCGGAGGAGATTATTTTCTAAGTCCCGCCTATGACCTGATCAACACCCGTATCCATGTTGATGATACGGATTTTGCACTTGACGGTGGACTGTTCGAAGATAATAGTCGACTGGTCGATTTTTATGAATTTGCCCGAAGACTAAACATCAGTGATTCCAGAAGAGACAAACTTCTGAATCCCTTCTGTAAAAAGCAGGAATTTGTTGAAACATTGATCCGGCGTTCATATCTGAATGAACAAACAAAAAGAGCATATCTGCTCCACCACCAAACCCGCAGAAACCGGTTAAATTCATAATGCCAGGGATTCAAAGTATTTTACTTTAAAAACGCGTGCGAAAGCCCTTAATAAGTTAAATGCTTTTTGAATGTCTTCACCGGCTTAAATTCTCCGATCCAACTTTAATAGAATTCTGTGGAGTAAATATCATTGTCACGAATTTGATGAATAAGGGATTTGATGAACTCATCAAAATAACATATTAGGATTTTTTATAATTTCACAAACTTGGCAAAGATATAATCCCAGGACTAAAATGATAAAGATTGTCAACATCGTAGGTGCAAGGCCTCAATTCATAAAATGTGCTGCTATAAGCAGGGTGATCAGAGAAAGATCTGACATTGAAGAAGTTATTGTGCATACCGGACAGCACTATGACCGGAACATGTCCGAAATATTTTTTAAGGAGCTCGACATCCCTGAACCAGATGTAAATCTTGGAGTTGGCTCGGGTACACATGCCGTGCAGACTGCAGAAATCCTTTCCTCGTTTGAAAAGATCCTCCTGGATGTAAAGCCTGACTGGGTTCTGGTTTACGGGGATACCAACTCAACCCTGGCAGCAGCATTGGCTGCGAGCAAGCTTAATTTGAAGATTGCTCATGTAGAAGCCGGTCTGAGAAGCTTTAACCGTGAAATGCCTGAAGAGATCAACAGGATCGTTACGGACCATGTTTCCGATATATTGTTTGCTCCTACGCAGACAGCGATGGATCTTTTGGCCGCTGAGGGATTGGCAGGCCTTAGCAATCTCTCAGGTGATGTAATGTATGATTCTGTGCTATATTCCAGGAGCCTGGCGGAGAAGAAATTCGGCAATACCAGGATTGTACCCTATGATAATTTTTATCTTGCAACGGTACACCGGCAGGAAAACACAGACAGGCCTGAGCGGCTTGAAAGCATCTTCAAGGCTTTCGAAAGGATGGACCTGCCCGTGGTCCTTCCCCTGCATCCAAGAACGAAAAACACCATTGGTAAAGTAAATCCGGGTGAAAACATAAAGATTATTGAACCTGTGGGATATCTTGAGATGTTGATGTTGCTCCATCAATCACAGAAAGTATTGACAGATTCCGGTGGATTGCAGAAAGAAGCCTTTTTCATGGAAAAGCAATGCATCACACTCAGAGAGGAGACCGAGTGGACAGAAACCCTGAATGACAACTGGAATAGTATCGTGGGTACAGACACCGAAAAGATTCTGGAAAGCCTCAAAACGGAACCTACCGGTGAAAGGGGCAACTACTTCGGCGACGGCCGTGCCGCCCACCACATCATCAACACCCTCTTGCAACAATGAAAAGGGATGAACTACCTTCATATTTCCCGTTTAAGGAATTCATCGAATGTCAGAAATATTTTCAAATAATTTCGATATTGCCTTCATAGTAAGAAACATTCTACCACTATCTGGCAATAGAATGAAACCATACTTGCTGTAAAAACTAATGGCATTTTCATTGATAGGATCAACTACTACAGCCATTGAACCAATCTCCTTTTTGGATATCTCGTAGCTTCTCCTAAGTGCATCAATAAGCAGGAATTCTCCAGCTCTTTTTCCTTTCATTGTAATATCTCGTGCAAGACGGCCCAATAATGTAACTGGTACATTGTAGTTTATTGGTATCTTTTTTCTATAATCTTCCGGAATTTCATCCCTGTTAAAGCTTTCACTTGTCAGAGTATAATATCCCTTAATAAAATTGTCTTTACCACTTATAAGAACAAAACAAGCAGCAAGTCTCTTTTTCATATCCTGACTGGCTTGTTTCTGTAAATACTCTGTTAAAGAGTCTTCCTCACAATAGAATTTTCGTCTGTCGTGTAATTTTGTGTCTAGAAGAAATACCTTCAATGTGCTTTAGTCTTGCGATGAATTATACTCCTTGGCAGCATCTTTTAGTGCTTGATTTGGGTCAAGGTCTGCAAAAATGGCGTCAAAAAATATATTTCTATCTCTTTCGCTGGAAAGAATTCGTTTGTTATCTTCAATAATTTCGAATGCCTTTGTTTTAACAATTCTTGTAACGAAAGCGCTAAGCGATCTATCACCACTTAATTTGCGAGCTCTAAGGAATATCCTTTTCTCTTCAGCAGTGACCCTAATATCAATCCTTTCGTTTTTCTCACTTTGAGTTTTCATAGCTCTTTATTTATTCTAACGATAAATGTACGGAAATGTTCCGTACATTTCAAATTATTTCATTACTTAATAACTTTGATATACAACTGTTCAAATGTATATGACTATTTATCTTAAATATCAGCTCAGGGAAAAAGAAAAGGGGCTCGCTGAGCCCCCTTTGCATTATCCTGTATATACTAAGAAGTAGCGTATTCATTCATCCGAAGCCTTATTTTTGTGGTTATTATGCCACAAAAATCCAGCAAGG
Source organism: Bacteroides sp. (assembly GCA_011053095.1). Lineage (GTDB taxonomy): Bacteria > Bacteroidota > Bacteroidia > Bacteroidales > SM23-62 > SM23-62. The sequence goes on along the minus strand of DRHS01000252.1, from coordinate 10,820 downwards.
CTGAATGAATACCTACTGACAGTCTAGAACATTCTCCATTTGATATTTCACAGAATTGAGATACGGCTCAACAAGCGCCTTACTGAACGCCTCACATGCGCTAGTGTAATCATCCAGGCTCGTATACGCAGCCCCAACCTCGTACCAGATCTTCGCCTGATTGGCTTCCTCTTCGAATTGAGCAGCCTTTATTCCGTACTCAACAGCTTTCTCAAACTCACCCTTCTTCCCGTAGGCAACACAGGTCAGGTAATACGGCTCAGCATCCTCATCGTCATAGGCATATGACTTGTCAAAACTTGCAATCGCATCATCATAATTCTCGGCCTTAAAGGCAGTTTTTCCGGCATTAAGATGATAACCCTTGAGGGTTTTGGTTGCTGCAGCAAGTGTTTTGTCATCACCGGCAGCAGTTCCGACCTCAATGGCCTCCTGCATGGTGGCCACCATGTTGGCATCGTCTTTCTGCCTCTTGTAGACAAGAGCTTTCCCGTAGACTGCTCTGGCATAATCGGGTTTGTATTCGATAGCCTTGTCAAAGCTGGCATGTGCGCCTTCAAAGTCAGAGGCTTTTACCTGAGAATTCCCCTGGGCATTATAGAGCTGGGGTATGTATTTAAGAGATTTTGCCTTGATATCATCTCCTCCGTACTTATCGCAAGCCTCAACAGTGGCTTCAAACCTGGTAATTGCACCGGGAATATCCTTGGCCTTATAGGTATCCATCGCCATGCGATAATGCAGGGCCGGGATTTGTCCCGTGGCATTTGTTTTCATCTCATCGCCTTCGGCACCAAGTTCATCGGCCAGTGCAATGGTTTCCTCAAACTTTGTGATGGCTGCCTCAAAATCACCAGCATTAACCTGCTCCGCTCCCGCATTGAAGCTGTTGATCACATCGGTGATTGTTGTCTGGGCATTCAGTGAAACAGCGACCAGCACCATAATAGCAACGCTGAAATACTTCCTGAAAGTTCCTTTTCTCGTCATAACTATAAAGATTTAATTGATAGTCTGTTACTCAATCCTCATTTATTGATCTGCAAAAGTAAAAATTTTTCGCAAGTAACAATGACAACGTCAATATTCGGACCAAATATTCAGCTCTAATTTCTCGGGATCCTTTCCCGTTTTAATTTTCATTATCATTCAGCTTCATCGGCATTATGTATTACAGGCTTTTGTATTGCTTATTGCTTTATTAGGTCTCCCCACGTGAGCCATTATCTGTTTCGGAGGATGGTCGCAGGTCATCAGGCAGTTGTTGCAATTTGATGAAGGATTTCTCAATCCCATAGCCCTCAACTTCGAGGTACTGTCCGGTTTCCGGGGAATCGGCCTCAGATATTCAATAATATCTCAGAAGCTTTCTGAAGAGATCTTTGTTCCATCTGGGTGTATTCTCTTCGAACTTCATGCATGTAGTTACTCAAGTTCACCTGAAAATCCGTCTGTTCCTGGGGAGTAAGTGTACGGACTTCAGACTCATTGAAAATCTCAAATAAGGGATTGTCAGTGTGCATGTGAAGAATTCCGGATCTGGGTAATATAGTCTACCATGGCCTCAACAGGTTCTGACAGCTCCTTCCCCATTTTTATGAATTCTGCAGATTCTTCACTATCCACGATCTTTAACAGTGCATAATAAAGCACCCTGAACCTGTCCTTAAGCTGGTACTCTTCCTTTTGAAAGAGTTTCAGGACATAATGTCTGAGTCCCCTTCCAACAGCAAATGCCAGTAGTTCAGAGATCTGCAAAGTGCTGTCATCGTCTTCAAGCAACTCGGGCATCAGTGTTTCCAGCCTGGCGGTAGCTTTCTCGGGCTCTTCAATCAATAACAAATGTTTGATCCCGTTCAGGGCTTTTGAGGAACTACTGTGCCGGGCTCCGGCTTCTTTAGTTGGTTTCCGGTAATGCCGGCTTGCCTCCTTCACGGCGCGGATATCGAAATCCCTGATTCCACTCGGATACCAGTATACGAGGAACTGAAAAAGCCAGCCAACCTTCTTTTGACCCTGTGCTGACATGCTTCGCATCAAGTACCAGATATTGAAAAGACGGTCATTTAACTGGTAATAATTGTTTTTTCCGGTCGATCTTTCAGCGAGAACCATTCCCTTTTTAACAAGATTATTCAATTGCGCTGAAATGGATTTGCTCTCCGATTGAATATCCCCTTCCATGTCTGAAACTCTCATCCCATCCCAATTCATTGCAAGAGCATGTACAATTTTCTGCTGCTTTGCAGGAAGTTCATCCATCTGGTTTCTGTATTGCGGAGTCAGATAATCCATCAGTTTTTGAAAATACTCAAGTCCGGTATCATTATCAGAGCTGTCCAGCAAATTATACAACACTACCATGATCCGGGGCGACCCGCCTGACAGGATCCGAATGGATTCCAGCAGGCCCGGACGGGATTGTATGACCCTTAGGGCACCATCCGATGCATTCTTAATACACAAAGCTGTAACCAGATTAATCGCTTCTGCTTGATTTAAAGGCTTAAGTTGCAAAAGCTGGAAAAACTCAAAAAAAGGAGCCCTGTAGTCAAATATGCTTTGAAGTACAACCCCTGAGCTTCCAATGATCTGAATATTGGTTGAGGTGATTAGTATTTCCCTCAATCGCTGATGCTCCTTTCTCGAAAAACTGTTCAGCATGGTTCCGAAATCATCTATCAGGAGGAGTAATCTGTGCTTATTCCTTTTCAGGCCTGCCTTAAGCACATCGTAATATTTCTCATCATTTTTTTCAGTATCCCGGATCTGTCCCCGGAGTCCGGAATATCCCGGTTCATGCTCTTCCAAAGACCAGATTATTTGTGTCCAGAGTTCATTAAGGGTTCTTATGCCGTATTGTCGTTCCGTTAATATTACAGGAACCAGTCCGGATTCCCTGAACTTTTGTATCACCTCATAATACACCCTTAATAATAATGTAGTTTTCCCCATTCCTCTCAGCCCCTGAATAAGGATATGCTGCGCTGATCCCTGATTCTGATCTGCCCTTATGCTATTCATCAGTTTTTGGAATTCAAAATGACGAATTACAAAATCATTTCGGAGCTCTATTTCGCTTTTATTATATGGCTGATAAATTAATTCGCTCATAATTATCTTATTAAACCATGATGTTTTTTCTCCACCAGATTTTCAATAAGGGGGAATTGAAATAATACATCCTTTTTTCATCCTGGCTGATATAACCGTCATATTCCAGGATCCTGAGAATTCGACCTGTGTTCTCATCCCTGATATCATATTTCACTCCGAGATCAAAAAGCTGAGTCTTTCGTACTGCTTTTTCAGATTCAGCAAGTGCATTCAGCATTGTTATGGCAAAATTGTAATTCTCCCCTCCAAAAGCCTTTTTTAGTCTTGTAAACCAGTGTTCAAAATAGTTTCGTTTCTTCAAAGCTTCGTCGATTGCATGATCAATAATTTCAGTAGTTACAACCAGCTGCATACCCGATTCAATCAGGATCGTCTCCACTTCAGTAAGAATTACCTGAATATAATACGGCATTAGCCAATGGATCCTGTCAATAAGATATTGTTTTACTTCCCGTTCAAAGGACAATTCCTGATTTATCGTTAAGTAATCAATCATTGAAACAGCCTCATCCTTTTCTTCTGATAGTGTGGGAATTGGAAAATCTGCAAGGTCATTGATGATCTTTGTGGCATCAATGCTTTCTGCAAGGCTTTCAAGTCCGATCGAACCACTGTAAACAAATTGTATCTTGTCAATTAGCTCTTCCTCATGCCTTAACTCCCTGTTCATATGAAGGAACTTCCGGGCCTGGTCTTTTCCTCTTACATTGATTACATTTTCAACTACCTCAGAAAACTCATCGACGATAAATACCAATTTTTTATCCAATGCTACCTGCGTAATCAGGCTTTTAAGCTCCTCGAAATAATCAAGATCAACCTCGTGGAGTTCAATTCCATCTCTGCCAATCTTCGTTATCTGCTTGCTTTTAAGGAAGTCACCAACAAACTCCCTGAGTCTCTTCATCCCGGAAAAATACTCCAGTAGTTTTTTATACAGTTGCCGAAAGAAATCATCTGAGTTGTCAGCAGATTCAATAATGAAATACTTCACCAGGTAGTCCGTATTCTCCTTGGAGCAAATATTTTTCAGAAATGAAGTTTTTCCGATACGTCTTGGTGCAGATACCAATAATTGTTCACCATTCCGGATCTTCCTCCAAAACCTGTCGTCCAGGTAGTCTCTCGGAAAGTAGTAGTCCCCTTCTGCAGCCTGCCCGACTCTTGTTCTGAATACTTCCATGACAAATTAATTTTTGTCAAAGATATCACACAAATATATAATTGTCAAGTATTTTTGACAAATTTATTATTGTCAGTGAGCGGACATGGAAAAAAGAGATTTTAGTTCCCGGTTCGAGAGATCGCTGATCCATTTCTCACCGCTTGAAACTGTAAGGCTGGCCAGCTCTTTCTTCCGGGTAAGCATCTGGTCGATCTTTTCCTCAAATGTGCCTTTGGTTATCAGGCGGTAAACCATAACTTTTTTGTCCTGGCCGATGCGGTATGCCCTGTCGGTGGCCTGCGCTTCTACGGCCGGATTCCACCAAAGGTCGTAATGGATCACGTGACTGGCTGCAGTCAGGTTAAGTCCGGTGCCTCCGGCTTTAATGGTCAGGATAAGAATTTTCCTGTGGGGATTGGTTTGAAACTGCTCCACCATTTCATCCCGCTGTTTTCGTGAACAACCTCCATGCAGAAACAGGCATTTCCTGTCAAACCTGTTCATGATAAGTTGTTCAAGGATCTTCCCCATCTCTCTGAATTGGGTAAACACAAGTACTTTCTCGTCATTTTCAAGGATATTTTCCAGGAAACTCAGGAACAGGCTCGCTTTTCCGGACAATTCAGGCGAATAATCCTCTTTTTTTAAATATTGCGAGGGGTGGTTGCATACTTGTTTCAGGGCCATGATCAGTTTCAGCACCAGTCCCCTGCGCTGAATGTTCCCCTCTTTTTCTTTCAGATCCACATCTTCAATAGTGTTCATTATGGTATCCAGAACGTTCTGGTAAATGGCGGCCTGTTCCTTTACCAGCGAGGCATAGTAGTTATTTTCAATTTTATCCGGCAGATCGCTGATAACGGATTTGTCCGATTTGAGCCTTCTCAGTATAAAAGGACCGGTAATTTTCAGGAAACGGGATAGTTTATTTTTGTTTCGTTCAACTTCGATAGGTACGGCAAATTTTTCAGTGAAGCTTTTCAGGCTTCCGAGGTAACCTTTGTTGGTGAAATCAAAAATACTCCAGTATTCCGACAGGCGGTTCTCAACGGGTGTACCACTCATGGCGATTCGAATATCTGATTTCAGGCTTTTTACCGCCCTGGTCTGACTGGCGCCCGGATTCTTAATATTCTGGGCTTCATCGATGATCACGGCTTTCCATTTTGGTTTTGACAGGGTTTCATTATCACTCCGGGTGATCCCGTAACTTGTTAAAACCACATCGGTTCCGGTATTTAATATGCGGTTCGGACCATGATAGACGGAGCATGTCAGATCCGGTGCAAATTTATCAAACTCCTTCTGCCAGTTGGTAATCAGCGTTGTGGGCACAACAATAAGGGTCTGGCGGGAATCCAATTCCCCTTCATGCTTTAATTTCAGAAGTATAACAATCACCTGCAGGGTCTTGCCCAGTCCCATGTCATCGGCAATAATGCTTCCAAATCCAACCTGGGCATTCTTGTACAACCAGTTGTAACCCCTTTGCTGGTAAGGCCGCAGCTGTGCATTCAATCCCGCAGGCAATTCGATGTTATCAGCTCTCAGGAGTGCGTCAATCATTTCCTGAGTTTCTTTATCGATGCTTATCCTGGTGCCTTCATATTCGCCGGTAATGGCAGCCTGCAGCAACTGGTTCCTGCTTATCTGTTCTTCTTTGCTGATTTGTTCCATCAGGGATTTAATATCCGACGGATTCAGGTAAACATATTGCTGTCTTATCTTTACAATACCCGACAGGTTCTGCACCAGCTTCAAAAACTCTTCCTTTTCCATGAGTTCATCGCCCAGGGCAATCTTCCATTGAAAAGCAAGTATTTTTGTCAGGTTGATAAACGATTTAAGAGACCCTGCACCCTTTGCAGACAGAGAGATGGAAACTTTTGGCCGCACCAGGTGCCTGAGTGCGACGGGCAGGATGACCTTTATGCCAAACATCCTTATAACAGGAAGAATCCGGAACATCACTTCGGCAAATTCATCTGCATTGAAGGAGGGGGACTGTTTACCCGATGTGGCGATGGTGCTTTCGAGTGCCGGGAAGGATGGGGTCAGCAATTCAAGGTTGCGCAGAATCTCATATTTTATATTGTCATATACCGGACTGGCCATGATCTCTTTCAGCGGAACAGGTTCTTTTAAGGATTCCTGGCTGTTTTCAACCAGTACGGATAGCTTGAAATCACCCCCGGCTTCATCTTCGCTGATCTTCAGGACCGGGATGTATTTTTGATGAGAAAGAAAGAACTTATCGGTCCACCGCTGAATGGAGGCGGGAATCTCTCCCTCACCAAGCTTGTCAAACCTGTTTGAGGCATGGTCCAGGAAGATCCGGGGGACCGGCTCCGCGGAAAGGGACCTATCAAAGCCTGCCTTACAGATTAATTCCTGTATGAATACCGAAACAATCCTCTTCAGTTGTTCGGCCGGTTGAGGTTGAGTGGTCTCATCTTCCATGATCACGAACCGCCCGGGAATGGTGTCTGCCAGGCAATCGAACACCTTCCTGGTTTGTTCGTTTATAACTGCCGGGATCCAGCGGATGGTAAATCCCCTGTCACTCAGTTTTACAATCTGGGGCATATATGCCGACTTTTCAACCAGCCTGCAGGCGAAATGCCAGGTAAAATAAAGACTCAGTAAACCGGGGGAAAGCTTGCTGATGAACCTGGGAGGTATACCTGACAGAAATGATATAAGCTCTTCGGGATCAGTTAATACTACAGACTCACTGTCTGTTTTAAGCGTGCATGAGGAGAAGAAACAAATGCGGTTCAAACTGAATTCAACATCAGAGTATTTCTCATAATTGACCGTTGAATTTTCAACGGCAGCATTTGTTTGTCTGTACTCCCGGGTGTAGTGCTTGGCCGTTCTTTTGTAGATCTTATCAAGGATGCTTTTGAAATCCCTGGAATAGAATACCGGCTTTCCCGATACAAGGGATAGCATGTTCTCCCGCAAATCCTCAATCACGGAAAAATCAATTCCATCAAGTAATTCTGATTCAGATAATTCCCCGGTCACATAGGTTTGCCCCGGCTCTGCTGCAACCAGCATATGGTGATCGGGAATCACGACCGCTTCCTCCACAGCCTCCATCCCCCCTTTTTTCAGCTCTTCGATGATATCATAGCCGTGCAATTTGAAAATCACGAAAGGATTGCGGTCAATCTCATTGGCAATCATATTAATGACAGCGGCCAGGTGTTTGCAGGGAACAGCCCAGTCGGGGCAGGAACAATGCATCTTCAGGTCATCCCATCGCTGTGGAAAAATACGGATCCCGTGATCATGCGAGATGCTATTGAGAGCTGCAGGCAACTCCCTGTTCAGTAATCTGGACAACATAAGCGGATTCTCCATAATTACATTCGTCAGGGTCTTCTTTTCACTATCAGAAAACGCCGGGATCTCCACAGTGACTTTGTAAGGAGCAATACGGGTGCCCTGAACCCGGGCAGAAATAGTTTTGCCTGCGATATGTATGTCCTTCACCGCACCTTTGTTGGCATAATTTCTTCCACGCGGAAGCCGGTTCGAATAATCTATATGAGCAAGAGCATTTAACCATTCGCCGCCCCACCATGTTTGTCCGTATTTCACTATAGTCTGAGATTACCGGCCCGGGAAATGATCCCGGATAAAACCGGGGATGAAGATATTAAATTTGATTCTGAATCCGCTGGGGAAATTTCTGAGGAACCATTCGTCTTTGATGATAGGATTAAAAAGGAGAAGTAATTTCTAATTGACACTTTTTTTCATGCCATAAATGAAAGAAATATGTCTTTTCCGCTTGATCGCTGGCTCTCGATCTGCTTTTCAAAATATTTTATCTGCTGGGAATAAAGAAAGTCCCTCATCGGTTCCGTACTTTCCTGTTCCCTTGATTTTGTGAGAGAGTCAATGTAATCCTGACGATCCTCCTTATGAATAATAGCAGGATCCTGATTATGATACATTAATATGTAGTTCATCATCAGGCGTGAAACCCTGCCGTTGCCATCGGCAAATGGATGAACGGATACCAGGTCAAAATGAAAATCAAAAGCAAGGTTATAAATGCCGGTTGTGGTTTTTACTTTGTCTATTCTATTTCCCAGCTTATCACACAATGTCTTTACCATTCCTTCCACCTTTTGGAAGTTAGGGTAAGAGGTCTCTCCTGTAAAAACTGCAACTTTCCTGTATTCTCCTTTTGAAGAATCAAATTTACCGGCCACTACATTATATTCTTTGCCGGTTCCATGCATTAATTTTGCCGATATGGCCCTGATGAATTCAGGGGTGACTTTTCGCTTCTGCCCCGCTTCTTTGGCAATGAACTTAAATGAATTATAGTGGTCTTTCTCCATCTGCGAATGTTCAAATGGCTTACCCTTGGGTGTGCTCCCTTCGTCAAGCAGTAGTTGAGATTCGGTTGCGGTAAGACTGGATCCTTCAATGGCGGTTGAATTATGACTGATTGACATGAGATTGTACTTTCCCCAATCTATGGCCTCATGAAGCTTAAGTTTGCGAAATTCATCCCGCTTTTTAGTAAATATTTTGATCCTGTTTTCCACTTTTCCACTGCAATAAATAATGTACAAAATTAAACATTAATACTAACTACTGCATCAAATCATTGATAACTTGCTGTATAACCTGCCAGTCTTTCAGCTCCGTAACTAAACTGAAATCTCCCCCCGTAAAAAGATCCGTAAGCTTTTGTAAGAATTCCTCCGTGTATGTTTCCCTCTCAATCTCCCAACCCTTTTCTGTAAAACAATAAAACATTATCTCATATTAACTCCCTACGCGATATTTAATACCTCGTATCATTAAGTGATAAAGGATCAATTAAAAAGTAATGAAAGTGATACTTTTGTCACAGGTGCTCGAATTCGTACAACGTTCTTTGATAGACAAATCTTGAAACTGTTAAAGACTCGTATGATCTTAAAAGAGGAACACTTAGTAACATTTTGAGAACAGCCGGATTGAAATAGTCCGGCCATAACTCAAACCAAATAAAATTGCAATAAACTATTTATGAAAAAAGCACAAGTTATCCTGGAGAAAGCAGAGAACAACTATTCGGCATATATAACAGAGTTTGAAGGTTGTATTGCGACTGGCTCCACCATTCAGGATACAAAGGAAAATGTATATGATGCGGTGGCATTTCATCTTGAAGGAATGAAAAATGAACAACTTGAGATCCCTGACACCTTTAAAGGAGAATTTGATTTTGAATTTAAAATTGATGTCGCATCACTTTTTGAATGGTTCTCCGGGATTTTAACGAAGTCTGGATTAGCCAGGCTTACAGGTATGAATCAGAGCTTAATCAGCCAGTATGCAAACGGTATCAAAAAACCAAGTACGAAACAAACCGCGAAGATTCAAGAGGCAATACATGGCTTCGGAGAAGAGCTATTGGAGGTTCAGTTATAAACGATTACTGCACGATGTTCCCCATTGAAAAGATCCGTGTATCCAAGCACCGGGTGGCACCTTCCTTACAACAGCCATTTCCACACAGGTTGAATCAGGATTGCCTTATTCTGTGAGCTAATCCGATCTTCCTGGTTAAAAGTAAGTATCAAGCCTTCATCCAGGTTGTGTTCTTCAAGGGCTTCCAACAAACCATTGATCTCCCGATCCTTGTTGTAATATTCAAGCTGGTAGCAGACCTGTATGGCTTCAACTATCTGCTGACCATCCTGAATAAGGAAATCACACTCTTTCTTTCTTTTATGATAGAAAATCCGGTTTCCCCTTCGATTCAACTCAATAAACACCGTGTTCTCAAGGAGCCTTCCCTTGTTTTCGGAAAATGAGAATGAATTTCTTCCGATAATTGCTGTGTCAATGCAGTAGATTTTTTTCGGATTGACAAGTTGTTTTCTTAGAGAGAAATCAAATTTCTTCAAACTAAAAAGCAGGTAGGCCTGTTCAAAATGATCAATGAATTGACTGACAGTATTCCCGGAACCTACCTGAATCAGCTCTTTTAGTTTATTATAGGATAGTTCTTTCCCAATATTTGAAATAAGGTAATGGAGTAAGATTTTTATTGCTGTTTCGTTCCGCAAAAGATTCCTTTGTAAAATATCTCGATAGAAAATGTCATGGAACAGGTTTCTTAAAACGTCTATATCATTGTTTTTCAAGTATTCAGGGAATCCTCCTTTTTGCAGATACTCTTCAAATAGTTTAATGGAATGATCCTTTTTCTTAAACCGCAGGAATTCAGCATATGAAAAAGGATAGAGCTCAAGGCTGATATGTCGTCCTGTTAGCCTTGTTCCCAGTTCCTTGCTAAGCATGGATGCATTGGAACCGGTTATGATCACCTGCTCACCATCATCTACCAGTTGTCTTATATACTTTCCCCAACCTTTGAGTCCGCTCCGATAACCCCCTTTTTCAAACGACGGAGAATACTGTATTCTCGGAATTTGATAAATGATGTGGCAATATTGCCGATAAATATGATTTTAACGCAAAATAGAACCCCGTGTAGAGTGATTTAAGTGCATATTTT
>DRHS01000251.1 GCA_011053095.1 Bacteroides sp. | reverse complement strand
ATTATGCTAACACAGTAGGTCAATATGGCAATGAAGATCTTATCAGGAAATACGTTGAAGACCAAGGAAAGACCTATGAGAAAATATTTGAAGGACAACTGAAATTATTCTGATACTTCGGGGCTTGCCCCGGGGTAGTTCATTATACATTTTCGTAATTATGGAAAGTGTTTAGTTTCAGTTTTATAGTACGAAAAATACTCCCATTCCGATACTGCCTTGTCCTGGTTATTTCCATGGTAGTTTGCTCAGGCAGCGCGGCACAGGGAAATAGTTTTCTAAACCAGTTAAGGATTGGTTTCGGAGCCGGATTCAATTTTTCCCACATCCTCGAATCTCAGTCTTACAGCCTGTACGAGGACCTCTCCGGACAATCTTACGAAAGCACTTACACACCTTTTTACCAGAATTTCGGACTCCAGTATTTCATCCATTTAGACTGGCACTCAAATTCTCTTGCTGTCTCCCTAAAACCGGGTACATATACATACAATTTTACACGGCAGAGCAGCATCGAATTTCAAAATGAGGTCGTAAACCAGGAGAATCCCTATACCCTGCGGTACTTCGAAATCCCGCTTGAAGCAAAATATACTATTGATCTTGAAACTGTTGAACCATATGTTGGAGGAGTTTTTTCATACGGACATATGCTGGGATCGGCGGCTTCGGCAAACAATTCTTTCATACGTACCAAGATGACCCTGGGTGCGGTAGCTGGGACCTATATAGACCTGCAGTATGTAATACTGGATGTCAGTCTGGGTTATAATTACGGACTGCACCTGATAACCAGCAAGGAGAACCGGAGCGAAACAGGAAGACCGGATGCATTTTCACAAAGTGACATCCGCCTTAACGACCTGAGATTAAATATATCAGCATTGTTCGCACTTCAAAAAAAAAGAAACACAGGTAAGGCTGCATGCAATTATCAGGGAAGGGGACCAAGATAATAAATGACAAACGTAAAAAAGTCGTAAAGACAATGAAAACAGGGATTAATGATTAGGAAGTTGTGCCATAACTGGGGATTATTTATCGGGGGACTGATCCTTCTTGTTTCTGCCTGCGAGGTTAACCAGAAGGACGTTCAGCCTTCGGATGAGTTTGTTAAGATCTATAACCATCCGGATGAGGGAATTTCATTCTACCCGGTCGAAGTAACCGAGATTGAAGGCTCCGGTTTTTTAATTCTTTCGGGCGTAAAAGCCGATACTTCTGACATTGAATTTCCAGTCACTCATCTTGTAAAAACAAACACGCTGGGTGAGGTGGAGTGGACGGCTGATTATCCATGGCTCGCACCTGCAGGGATATTCAATATCTCCGGCAGTGTTGGATTCGTAGCCATGGATCCCCAGCTCAATGCATATGCTGTCCAGATTGATATGTCAGACGGATCCGAACAATCCCAGCATCATCTCGAGATCGATATGCCCCTGAAAACTATGGTAGACGCTAATAATAACCTTGTTGTTCTGGGATACGATTATATTTCAAGGTCTTCCTGGGTAGCCCTTTTCAGTACCGGATTTAACATTCAAAGTTCGACAAAACTCAACGTAAATGCGGACCTGGAGAACCAGGTCCAGAAACATATGAACAAGACGGGTCAGCAGTTCCCGTTTTATATAGGTCAGTGGTCCGAGGGTGGACAATCAGGATATTTTGTGAACTGTTTTTACAATTATTCATTGCGCTCTGTTTTCCTTGAAGGGGGATTGACCCTGAAGGGGAACATTTATTCTTTTCAGACCGAAGCTTCGCTGAGTTCCTTACAGCAACGATTAGGGAATAAATATGCAATGACCAGGTATTATGCAGGAAATAACTTCCTCCTTGGGGAAGTGGAAGTCGACATTAATACAAGTCAGAATTTTAACGATGTCACCGGTAAGGTCCTGAATGAACTTACCCAGAATGCAAAGGTACTGTCCGAGAGAATAAGTATTGATGCTTCGGAGTATATACTATTTACTTCCCAGACAAATTCCAATACGGTAATTACCTATCAGCATGCAGCTGAGGCTGACAGCCTGCTGGCCACTCATGTGAGTCAATTTAATGAGAGGATTGAAGTAGCGGATATGATCCAGACCAAAGATAAGGGTATTGCAATCATCGCTCAATTGTATATTCTAGGGAAATACAAACGCCCGGTTCTGATAAAAAATCCATCCAGCCTCTATCACCAGACGGACTAATCAGTGAGAGATTGGATTCCGGGATAACCGGTTGAAATAATTTACTGAGTTGTGGAACCGGCATATAATATCGGCGGACCAGCCCAGAATTTATCGGATCTTCAGAAAACGTGAGCTGCTGAGGGTTTGGCCGTATTTTAATTGTAAAACGTAAACGCCTTCAGGCAGATCTCCGAGATCAGTTGAAAGGTTGTTCCTGCCATAGCTCCCCTGATGTGATTCCTGTTTGAGGATTCTGCCTTCTGTATTCATTATACTGATGGAATAGCCGCCCATTTTTTCAAGATGGAAATACATATTCAGCCTGTCCTGGACAGGATTGGGGTAGACAACAAGTCCATTGACACCGGACTGATTAGAAGGCCCTGTTCCGCTGATCGTCAGCAAAGGAAGTTTCTTGTCGACCCAGTCATTAAATCCGGTTTTGATAAGACTCTCATCGCTGGCACCGAACCAGTCCTGGACTATGGATGTATAT
>DRHS01000250.1 GCA_011053095.1 Bacteroides sp. | reverse complement strand
TTCATTTAATAATATACTTTTATCTTTTCCATTCAATTCTTTAAACAATTCTATTATCTGTTCTTTTGTTGACATTCCAGTGTGTGTCAGTATACTGGCAACAAAGGTACAAATTATATCTATCCAGTCTTAGATTAGAGCCTTAATAGTTAACAAATACTCTTTCCCCGCATCTTTCAAACAACATGCCACAGGGGATTATATGACAAATCGTCATAAGTACTACGTCAAACAGATCGTGTTTGGGAAATTTAGTCCCCGGGCCTACCTGTTCCTGACATCCAGGTCGGATCTGAATTCCCACATTCCCTTTCTGAATTTATAACCATCGTAGGAAAAATCGGGTGCATAGAAACGTGGGTGAGCCGCAAGTTCAGGCTCTATTGGTTCAAGATGATCGTAGACAATCATTTTCAGGTCCGGGTTATATCGAAGATTCATAGCAACATCACCTGAATACTCAAATACTACCCTGTGCTGTATACCTTCAGGCGTGTTGAACACAGGCTTCCCGAAGAGCGGGTTCATATTTTCATCAAAATGAAGTGCCTCGATGATCTTTTTATCCGACCATCGATCATGGAAGCTAAATCCCATCAGTGTATAATAAACCTGCTTGCCTTTCTTTTTCCTCAGTACATCATAGTACAGGACACCTGGCCACATGCCTGGTCCTGTAACAGAGTGTATCAGGTCAGGGATTTCCTCGATGCCATTATGCAAAATGTGAACTGCGCATGTATTACTTTCTTTGTCATAAACTTGTATAAGCCCGTGTAATTCATGCTCCCATGCACTAATGGGGATATTCCAGGTAAAAATCCGGAACAACCCGTCGCCGGATTCCAGTATCCCTGCCCGCTTCCTGAGGCTGTCAAAACGGTATTCAAAAGTTTCAGGAAGGACCAGGTTTTCCTGCATATAAGTAAATATGGCAATATTCAATTCCCCTCGCTGAGGTCCGGTTTGCATGACCTGGTATTGCTCAAAAAGTCTATACAGGCTGTCTTCCGCTATGGATGGAATATAATCCTGTGATAAAAGCGGTTGTATTGTCAGAGTGAATCCGACGATTATTAGCAGGCGGTACATTGTAACAAATATAACTTAGATATGAATTAAATATTAATAAAGTGGGATAAAAACTATAGCCGGGGTAATTATTTTATGAGGTCAAGAAGGGATTTCAATTGGGCACATACCTCTTTGATCTGCTCCGGGGAAATGGTTAGTGGTGGACTGATACGGAAAGCTGTATCGTGAAAAAGGAATGAATCAGAAATGATACCATTTTCAATGGACAACTTCATGAACTTTTTGACTTTTTCTGCATCTCCCAGTTCCACAGCAAAATAGAGTCCCATACCTCTGAGTTCCTTTATCATAGGGTGTACCAAACAATTCCTGAAAATCTGCTCCTTCCTGGCAGCTTCCCGTCCCAGATCTTCAGTTAATAACATCTCCAGGCTTGCCAGTCCCGCAGCACAGGATACCGGGTGCCCCCCGAAAGTTGTAATATGTCCGAGCACCGGATCATGTGAAAGTACTTTCATCATCTCCGATGAAGCAATAAAGGCACCAAGCGGCATTCCTCCACCCAGAGCTTTTGCAAGAACAAGTACATCGGGTATAACATTCCAGTGTTCAAAAGCAAAGAGTGATCCTGTACGGCCAAAGGCAGTCTGAACTTCATCGAATATCATTAATGCTCCTGTCCTGTTACACCGCTCCCGGATCAGTTCAAGAAAACCATTTTCAGGTAGGATTATACCACCTTCACCCTGTATGGGTTCAAGCAGAACGCAGGCAATTGATTCATCAATTTGGTCCAGGCTTTCGAAATCATTAAAATCCAGGAAACTGACACCAGGGGACAGGGGTCTGTAAGCATTCTTGAATTCTTCACCACCCTGCACACTGAGTGCACCGGCAGTACTGCCATGGTAAGCATTACGAAAAGCAATGGTCCGGTGCCTGCCCGTAAAACGCCTTGCAAGTTTCAGTGCCCCTTCAATGGCCTCACTCCCGGAATTCACAAAATAGGTGCAGTCCAATGTATCCGGCAGAATTTCACTGAGCCTTACAGCCAGATCAACCTGAGGTTTCTGGATAAGCTCACCATAAACATGAAGATGCATGTACAAATCGAGCTGGTCCCTTACGGCCTGAAGGATCTTCGGATTCCCATGTCCCATGCCAGACACCGAAACACCCGATACCAGGTCAATATACTTTTTCCCGTCCGCAGCATAAATGTAAATTCCTTCAGCCTTTTCTACTTCAAGAAGGTAAGGTGAATCAGATGTCTGGGCGAGGTGTCGAAGGAATAATTGAAGGTTCGAGGCCATTACTTAACCATCAGGTTGATGTCTCCCATTAGCTTGTCCTTGTATGACTTTCCAATGGGAATTGTTTTGTTGCCATCCTGTACCCTGATCAATACAGAATTATCTTCAATTACCTCAATGCTGCCTGTATTTACAATATAGGATCTGTGCACCCGTGTGAATTTGTCAGGTGGAAGTTTCTGTTCGATGGCCTTCATTGTAAAATGGATGGTATACTTATCAGTAAAAGTATTGAATATCACGTAGTTTTCAAGAGCCTCGACCCAGAGGATATCATCGTACCTGAGTCTGACCAGGGTGGAATTCTTCTTTATGAATATCTCGTCCTTACCAATCTTGTCCAGCCCATTTCGCATTTGAAGGTGTTTACGTGCCCTCTCAATTGACTTGTAAAATCGTGCATAATTAACAGGTTTGACAAGATAATCTGTCACCTCGTGATTGAAAGCATCAACGGCATATTTGTCCTTGGAAGAAATGATAATTACCTGAGGGGTGATCTCGAGAGAGTCAAGAAATTCCATGCCGGTCATATCCGGCAACTCAATATCAAGAAAAATCAACTGGACATCATTGTCCTTTCCCAGAAGGTTAATTGCATCAACCGCATTGCTGTAAGTTTCGACCAGTTTGAGATCAGCGGTCTTATTTACAAACTCTTCGATAATCCGAAGAGAAAGTTTATCGTCCTCAATTATAATGCAATTCATTCTCTATCAGTTTAGTCAATGATAAAAATGAATTTATCACCGCTAATATCCTATTCGTCAAATATATAAAATATATCCTATAGTTGAATAAAAATAAAAGGGAGATAAGGGTTTATTTTGAATCAGTCAAAATTTAAAAAGTTTTCAGGAGACTTGCCCCTCAAATGTTTAATAGATTTCTGAAGCCACCCGATCAAAAGATCATCCCTCTCACTCTCTCCCAGTTTCCAGTCCACCGAAGAACAATGCATTTTCAGTGTAAGGTGATGCAAAATTACAGCTGCGGAAACGGAAATATTAAAGCTGTCAGTAAACCCGAGCATGGGAATTTTAAGATGCTCATCGGCTTGATCAAGCATTTCCCCGGTCAGCCCTGTAAGCTCAGTTCCGAAAAACAGGGCAAATTTTCCTTTTTGAATATCAAAATCCTCCAGGTTGACTGATCCTTCCTGACAGGTTGTGGCAACAATACGGTAACCTTTGTCCCGCATATTTTTTATCGCATTAGAAGTATTGAATTTTTTCCCATGGAATCTATTAAGGTTCAGCCATTTGTTTGAACCCATAACAACATCAGGATTGATCCTGTACTCATTCTTATTTTCAATGATATGAATATCCTGTATCCCGAAACATTCACATGAGCGCAATACGGCACTTGCATTTTGAGACTGGTAAATATCCTCGAGAACAACGGTAATGTAACGGGTACGGTAATCGAGCACTCTTTCAAAAAGTTTCCTCCGTCTTTCAGTAATAAACCCTGAAAGGTAGTAAATCAGCTTCTTAGGATCCTCTACCATGAATTTTCAAAAAAAAAAAGGAGCACGTTTGTGCCCCTTTAAAGTTCAATCAGATATTTTTTTTATACAGCACCAGATAAGTCTGCTCCAGCCTTGAACTTAACAACTTTCTTAGCAGCAATGGTGATAGGTTTGCCAGTTTGAGGATTTCTACCTGTTCTGGCATTCCTTTTTGATACTGAGAATGATCCGAATCCTACCAGGGCTACCCTGTCACCTTTTTTGAGGGCTCCGGTTGTTGTGCTTACAAATGCATCCAAAGCTCTTTTTGCGTCAGCCTTAGTTAAACTAGCTTCAGCAGCGATAGCATCAATTAATTGTGCTTTGTTCATAATGAATTAAATTTTAGCGTTAGTAATTCTAGAGAAACTCATATTTTACTACAAATATAAAGGATTATTCAACTTTTGCAAGTTTGAGTAAATAAAAAACCCGGAAATGTTAATAAAATATGCGTTTCTGTTAAAAAAACCTTCCACAACCCCTGTAAAAACAGACATTTTAACATTTTACGAATTAAAAGATCAAATTTCCTAAATTGCTGACAATTGTCTTCCGTAAGTTTAATTTTAGTTACCCTGGCAATTTATTTTGCCAGGGTAACCAATAGGGTAACTAAACTTTGATGTTTAAAGTGGATTTTGATGAAATGAGGGCAAAACAAAAATCCCTTTAAACCATGTGCTTAAAGGGATTTGATGGGGTTTGCAGCGTTTTGAAGCTTTAACCAAGCGGAGAAAGAGGGATTCGAACCCCCGGTCCGCGCGAACGGACAACGGTTTTCAAGACCGCCGCATTCGACCACTCTGCCATTTCTCCGGTTGTTGTGCTTACAAATGCATCCAAAGCTCTTTTTGCGTCAGCCTTAGTTAAACTAGCTTCAGCAGCGATAGCATCAATTAATTGTGCTTTGTTCATAAT
>DRHS01000249.1 GCA_011053095.1 Bacteroides sp. | reverse complement strand
GAAATGAACACCCACTTTGCATCCTATGCCCGGGCATCAAAGGAAAAGGTAGAACAAGATTACCAGGATCTCAGTTCAGTAGAATATATTAAAGAAC
Organism: Bacteroides sp.; assembly: GCA_011053095.1. GTDB lineage: Bacteria > Bacteroidota > Bacteroidia > Bacteroidales > SM23-62 > SM23-62. Next base: position 19,612 of record DRHS01000249.1, on the reverse strand, counting down.
TCATAAGGGCCTTACCTTATATAGTCACTATTCTCAATAAAGACAGGCAAATCGTATTCAGCAACGACGCCCTTCTAAAAAAGATGAATCTCAATATTGAGGATGTCCTGGGCAAACGTCCTGGTGAGGCATTGAACTGTATCAATTCCAACACCATGAAATCCGGCTGCGGCACATCGGAGAACTGCCAGGTTTGTGGCACTGTGAATACCATACTTAAATGTCAGGAAACAGGCATGACAGCCACAGACGAATGCAGAATCAGAATAAACAATGAAGAACAGCAGGAGGAAAGCCTCGACCTGGAAGTAACAGCAACACCCTTTCATTGGGGTGATCAAAGTTTTGTAATTTTTGCAGCAAGAGACATAAGCAGTGAAAAGAGAAAGGAAGCACTTGAACGAATATTTTTTCACGATGTAATTAATACAGCAGGCACCCTGCAGGGGGTTGTTGACCTTCTAAAGCAATTAAAGGATCCAAAAAAGATCAAAAATTTCATTGATTTGCTTTCCGTAGTAAGCCAGGACCTGATAGAAGAGATCCTCAACCAAAAATCACTATTGGCAGCCGAGAATGGAGAGCTGGCTGTAAATGAGCACGAGTTTTACCTCAAGGAAACCCTCGAACATATTATCAAAGAGTACCGTCGGCATGAACTGGCTCTGAATAAAGAGATCCATTTTAATGAAGAATCCTGCGATAAAACAATAACAACCGATCCCGTTCTTCTGAGAAGGATTGTAAGCAATATGATTAAAAATGCACTGGAGGCATGCGTTCCGGAGGAGCGTATTACCATTGAATGCATTGAAAGGCCGGAAACCATTATTATCCGTGTTCATAATCCCGGAATGATACCTGATGTTGTTCAAAAGCAGGTATTTCAAAGATCATTCTCGACCAAGGGGAAAGGAAGGGGACTCGGAACTTACAGCATGAAATTACTGGGGGAAAAATACCTGGGTGGGAAAATTTCTTTTTCAAGTTCTGAGAAAGAAGGAACAAGCTTCAGCCTGGAATTGCCGCTTAACTCATAGCTTCGACAATATTGTCGGTCAGCTCAAGATTATGAAAAACGTTCTGAACGTCCTCATCGTCCTCGAATTCTTCAATCATCCTCAAAACCTTCATGGCATCACCCTGATCCAGTTGCTTTGTCTCGTGAGGGATCCTCTGTAACTCTGCATTTTCCGGTTCAACCTCAAGTTCTTCAAGCTTCTTCTGGACATTGCCAAAATCTTCAATGGCACAGGTTATTATAAATATATCGTCCTCAAGTTCAAGCTCCTCAACTCCTGCATCAATAATTTCAAGCTCAAATTCTTCGGGATCCAATTCGCCTTTGGGAACAGTGATCACACCTTTTCTGTCAAACATGAAGGCCACTGAGCCATTGGTGCCAAGGTTTCCGCCACGTTTGGTAAATATCGCCCTTATATTGCTGACAGTCCGGTTGTTATTATCGGAAAGACATTCTACAAAAATAGCTATCCCATGCGGTGCATAGCCTTCAAAAGTAGATTCCTGAAGTGCATCGGACTCCTTGGTAGCCCGGCTGATGGCACGGTCAATATTATCCTTTGGCATATTGACACCCTTGGCATTGGATATTGCCATCCGCAGGCTGGGATTCATCTCCGGATCTGGTCCTCCATCCCTGGCGGCGATCTGAATTTCCTTTGAAATCCTTGAAAACATTTTGGACCGCTTTGCATCAGCGGCTCCCTTTTTCCTTTTAATGGTTGACCATTTACTGTGTCCTGACATACTCTGAAATCTTAAAATGAACTCCCAAAATTACAAAAATGGGGCTGATAATGAAATTTTGAAATTACCAGCCTAATTCATAACATTGATAAGCCATTAATCAATACTGTCCCATATGGAGTATTTAAATAAAACCCGTTTCCTTCTGTTTATGGTTTTCCTTTTTACTGCAATCGTAAATTCGATGTTCTCACAAGATCCGAAAACCCTAGAGCTCCTCTCAACGATAAACTTTACATTAATCCTGGCCAGCGGATTATGGGCCTTTAGCCAGAATCAAAATTTCTTAAGGTTTACATCAATATTTTTCGTAATTGCGATTATTCTCGAATGGTTGCAATACCTGATTGATGGTCCTGCCCTGAACAATATCCAGCCACTTACAACCTCACTCGTGCTGGTCCTTCTTCTGGTTATGACCCTGAAAAGTATATCCACTGCAAAGGAAGTTGACCAGAATGTAATTTTCGGGGTTGTTTCGGGTTACGTGCTCATCGGTTTTATTGGTGGACTCATAGCACTTGCCATTGCATGGACAATCCCGGAGGCTTTCAATGTAGATGGAATCATCAGTGGTGCTACAGCATTTTATTACAGTTTCGTTACCATGACAACTCTCGGATATGGCGACATCCTTCCCACTATTGAAGAAACACGCGCGCTCTCTATCATCCTTAGCATTGTCGGTCCCATGTATGTAGCCATCATAGTAGCACTTATGGTAGGTAAATTCGCGGCAAGAAAAAATTAAAGAACGTAAATTCTGCATAGTCGGAGGTACAATTGTTATACCACATACACGCAGGGCACTGGAATACTGGGAGGAGTTGGAAAAGGGGGAATAAATATTGTATATTGGTTTCCAGAGGATAGGGTATTTAATATATGGGGAATCATATAGTACTGGGATGAAGAACAGGATCATTACACTCACAATAATTGCAGGTACCTTTTTGCTGCTTTCGGCGGGAATTATATTCCAGACGCCTGTATCCATAATCCCTGATCTGGAAGGAAAAATGGAGGAATTCTATACACGTTATCCTCAACAGAAAGCTTATCTGCATCTTGACAAAAAGGCATATAAGGCCGGACAGAAAATATGGTATATGGCTTACCTGGTCGATGCCCGGACCCATAAGCCGGACACTATCAGTGAAAACCTGCTGGTCGAACTGGTGAACTCCTATGGTATTGTCAGTATGATCCAGTTGCTGCATCTCAAAGATGGTTATGCGAACGGGGATTTTCATATTCCCGATACAATGCCCGAAGGATTATACCAGATAAGGGCCTTCACAAACTGGATGCGGAATTTCGATCCAAAATACTATTTCCGCAAAGACATAAACATCTGGAATCCCGGGAATTTTCTAAATCTTTATAGGGAAGACAAGCTTGCCAGTAAAAGACATAAAAGAAAAAGCAGCCGAAAAGCGGATAAGATTGAAGTGGGATTTTTTCCTGAGGGAGGACACCTTATTGATGGTATTACATCCTCTGTGGGTTTCAAGGGGATAAATCAATTGGGACTTGGAGTGCCAGTGAAAGGAAAAATCGTAGATAAGAAAGACAGGACAGTTGCAGAATTCGAAAGTTCCCATCTCGGAATGGGTGTTTTTACCATAACACCAGAAGCCGATATAAAATATACTGCAGAGGTTGAAGATGAGGATGGGAAAACGCATCGATTTGAATTTCCTGAAGTTCAGTCATCCGGTTATTACCTGAAGTTGCTCCGTAACAACAGCAATGGGCTTCAGCTTGAGGTCGGAAGTACATTTGAGAGTCCTACAGTTCTTGTAGCCTGCCACATTCGTGGAACCCTGCTTTTCGCATCTGAAATGAGATTGGGATCGGAAGGAACAATTCTTGACATACCTACGAAAAATTTTCCAAGCGGAATCATTCATATTACACTATTTAACAGCAACCGTGAACCTCGTTGTGAGAGACTTGCCTATATCAGCTCTGACGACATACTTGATCTTAGAATAATGCAGGATAAAAGAGAATATGGGAAAACGGAACCTGTTGAAATGACCCTGATTGCACGAGATGGTTCCGGGAGACCGGTAGAAGGCAGATTTTCCCTTTCAGTATCAGATCGCGGACTCGAAAACAATGCAACTGATTTTCAATCCGGGATCGCATCCAGTTTGTTGCTCTCATCGGATATTGCAGGCAGAATAGAACAACCGGATTATTATTTCAGGAACAGGGAGGAAGAAACTCTTCGGGCACTCGACTTCCTGCTGCTGACCCAGGGCTGGAGAAGATTCGACTGGAATGATATAATATATGAGAATCCGAAGAAAATTGATTATCCCATTCAAAATGGACTGGTTGTCCGTGGAAAAGTGACCAAGGAGCTCCTTGAAATCCCTCTTAAAAATCTGCCCGTAACCCTGACTGTCTTAAGTGAATTTAATGATGTATTCATTACCAATACGGATCAAAAAGGTCAATTCGAATTTAGATTACCCGACTATGAGGATACTATCCAGGTCGAGATAATTGCAAGGCGAAAAAGCGGGAGAAAGAACCTGGTTATTTACCTTGAGGAGAGTGAATTCGGAGATCCTGAGGAGATATTTTCCTCCTATGCTTCAGAGATGCTCGTCATGGGTACAAATACCCTTAGACCCGTGGAAGAAAAAGAAGTGGATACAATGCAGCAAACACTTGAAGGGATTTACAAGACTGCTGATTATGTACTCTATGTAGATGATCAGATGCGCACTCATCATTCCGTACTGGAGATGATACAGGGACGAATACCTGGAGTTCGGGTTTACGGCAATAGCGTACAGATTCGTGGTCCTTCTTCGTTCACCCAAAGCAACGAGCCCCTGTATTTGATTGATAATGTTCCGGTAGATGTTAATGCCGTACAGTCACTAAATCCAAACGACGTTGAGCGTATTGAGGTGCTCAAGGGACCCAGTGCTGCTATCTATGGTGTTCGTGGAGCTAATGGTGTTATTGCCATTTTTACATTAAGGGGCAGTTACATGATAAAGGGAGTGTTGAATTTTGAGATGCTGGGCTATCACCGTGCCAATGAATTTTATTCTCCTGTATACGGAACGGAGTTTGATGACCTTGTAGTCGATGCACGTTCAAGCCTTTACTGGAATCCCGAGGTTGTCACCGACGGTACCGGGACGGCTCGGGTTAAGTTCTACAATTCAAACAAAACCTCGAAGTTTTATGTGGTGGTAGAGGGTATTTCCCCGAATGGAAGTATCGGGAGCTATGAAAGGTCTTATACAGTAAAATAGATCAGGCTACACCTGAGAGTGATCTTGTCTTCCCCGGATGTATTTCAAACACAAAACTAAGCTTCATCAGTTTCAGTAACTCATACACCTCCTGGGATACATCAGAAATCCGGAATTGGCAGTCCGCCTTATTTGCCTGATCGACAACAGACATGATCGCCTGAAATCCCGAACTGTCAATAAAATTAATGCCATCCAGACTGAGGATTACCTCCCTGCCAGGTTTGGTTACGATTTTAGATAATTCATCACGAAGTGGTTCTGCGATAAGGGTATTAAGCCTTCTAACTTTATAGAATGAGATCCTGTAAACCCCATCTTCGATGTTCATTTTCAGCATTGTGCGATTTGTTGCGATATCTAGGATTGAAATATAAATGTTTAAAAGACGCTAAATAATCATGAAAATCGAACTTATCAACAAAACGCCGTAAGTTTTTAAACATTTCGCCATAATATTTGATTGATCTAAATAAAAGGTAGGAAAATCCTAAAAAATCTGCTCAACAGGGGATTACTTCTTTTTCTGCAATTTGAGTTCATCCAGTTGCTCGCTGGAAATATCCGAAGGGGAATCGATCATGACATCCCTGCCTGAATTATTTTTCGGAAACGCGATTACATCACGAATTGAATCAAGTCCCGCGAAAAGTGCCACCCAGCGGTCGAAACCAAAGGCTATTCCACCATGGGGAGGAGCACCATAGCGGAAGGCGCTCATAAGGAATCCAAACTGGTTTCTTGCCTCCTCGTCGGTGAATCCAAGATTCTTAAACATGAGTTTTTGAAGATCTTCGTCATGTATACGAATGGAACCTCCCCCGATCTCAACCCCGTTAATAACAAGATCATAGGCATTTGCCCTGACCTTTCCGGGATCGCTTTCAAACAGATCAAGGTCTTCAATTTTAGGTGAAGTGAAAGGATGGTGCATGGCATGGAAGCGTCCGGTTTCCTCATCCCAATCAAGAAGGGGGAAATCCACAATCCAGAGCGGTTTGTAAACATCTTTATTTCTGATTCCCAGGCGTGTTCCCATTTCCAGCCTGAGTTCGGAGAGTGCTTTTAGTGTTGGAGTCCTCTCTCCTGCAAGCACCAGGATAAGATCTCCTGGTTTTGCTCCCAACTCCTCTGCCCACGCCTTAAGGTCTTCCGTACCGAAGAATTTATCGACTGAAGATTTGAAGCTGCCGTCCTGGTTATACCTTGCATAAATTAATCCCTTTGCTCCTATCTGGGGACGGGTAACAAAGTCTGTCAACCCATCAAGCTCTTTCCTTGAATAGCCTACGCAGCCTTCTGCGCATATTGCTCCAATGTATTCAGAATCATCAAATACCCGAAAATCTTTTCCCTTTGCAATTGATGTCAGATCTTTGATTTTCATTTCGAACCGGATATCAGGCTTGTCTGATCCATATTCCTCAATTGCCTGATCATAAGACATTTTTGGAAATGAACCTTCAATTTCCACCTTTAGTATATTTCTGAACAGATGCTTCGCAAGTCCCTCGAAAGTATCCAGCACATCATCCCTCTCAACAAATGACATTTCACAATCGATCTGAGTGAATTCCGGTTGCCGGTCCGCACGGAGATCCTCATCACGAAAACACTTTACTATCTGGAAGTATTTATCATAGCCGGCTACCATTAACAACTGCTTAAAGGTCTGGGGAGATTGGGGAAGGGCATAAAATTGTCCCTCGTTCATCCTGGAAGGCACAACAAAATCCCTGGCACCCTCCGGTGTTGACTTAATCAGGAACGGAGTTTCAATCTCTAAAAAATCCTCGGAGTCAAAGTAACGTCTAATCTCCTGGGCCATCTTGTGACGGAGTTCCAGGTTTTTCCTTAGTGGAGCACGCCGCAGATCCAGGAATCTGTATTTCATCCGGAGTTCATCTCCCCCGTCAGATTCTTCCTCTATGGTAAAGGGAGGAACTTCTGCTGCTTTGAGCAAATTCATCTCATTCACACGGATTTCGATATCACCGGTTGTCATTTTAGAATTTTTATTGCTTCTTTCAGTAACCTTTCCATGAACCTGGATCACAAATTCCCTTCCCAGTTTCCTGGCTTGTTTGCAGAGTCCTTCATTCTCCTCCATATTGAAGACCAGCTGGGTAATCCCATATCGATCCCGAAGATCGACAAATGTCATTCCTCCAAGGTCTCTTGAGCGCTGCACCCACCCACTGAGTGAAATAGATTCACCTGCATTTTCAAGTCTCAGTTCTCCGCATGTATGTGTTCTGTACATCTGTGTTATATTTGTCTGATATTTTTAAAGATACAAATGTAATAATTCATGTCCTATAAGATTTATTCTGACGAGTATTTTATGAATGAGGCCCTCAAGGAGGCTTATAAAGCACGGGAAAAAAAGGAAATTCCGGTGGGTGCAGTAATTGTTGCGGACAAGCGGATCATTGCAAGAGCCTATAACCAGGTCGAAACACTGAGGGATGCCACAGCACATGCGGAAATGCTTGCCATTACTGCGGCAGCGGACAGTATTGGTGCAAAATACCTCAACATGTGTACCCTTTATGTAACACTTGAACCCTGTACCATGTGTGCCTCGGCTACATCATGGTCGCAACTCGGGAAGATTGTCTATGGTGCAAAAGATCCTAAAGCCGGCTTTGGAAGGATAATTCAGGGTATACTCCATCCGAAAACCAAAACCAGGTCAGGAGTACTTGAAGAGGAATGCGCGGCAATGCTTACCGAGTTTTTCAGCAATAAAAGATAAGAGAGTGTTATTATGGGTTCAAAACCTTTATATTAAATCCTACATTCTGCAGGTCATTCCAGAAACCAGGGTATGATTTTTTGACCACATCCGGGTCTTCAATTATAAGTCCCGGGAATAATATAGCTGCGGGAGCGAAGGCCATAGCCATCCTGTGATCCTGGTAGGTTTTGATTTGTTTTATACCCGGAAGATCAGTGGCCATATTCCCGTCCCAGGACATCCATGCACCCTCAGAATCCGCATCTACCAATATGCCAAGTTTCTTCATCTCCGTCTGAAGTGCAACGACCCTGTCGGTCTCCTTAATTTTCAGTGTACCTGTACCGGTGAACCTGAATGGAATATTAAGGAGTCCACAAACAAGAGCCACGGTCTGAGCCAGGTCAGGACTATCCCCGAAATTGTATTCAAATTTTCTTTTGGAACGCTGAATTGTCTTCAGCCGTATGCCATCTTCAGTAAAGGTAGTATCGACACCGAGTTGCCGGAACATTACAGGAAGTACAGAATCGCCCTGCCAGCTTTCTTTCTGAAGGCCTTTAATTTCGAATTCGGCATGGTCTGCAAGAGCTGCAATAGCATACCAGTAACTCGCCGCACTCCAGTCTCCCTCAACAAAAATATCCTTACCTTCGAAGCTGTGGCAGGGGACTTCAATCCTGGTCCCCGTAAACTTTACAGGGATACCCAGATCTCTCATGAGACTTTGAGTCAGTTGTATATAGGAGGCTGAAACAACCTCATTTTTCAGCCTGATTACAAGTCCTTCTTTCAGAGCCGGACCGATCATCATCAGTGCGCTGATGTACTGGCTTGATATGCTGCTGTCAACATTAATCTCGCCCCCGTTCAGCATCTTACCCCTTATTGAGAGTGGAGGATAGCCGGTTCTGTCAAGATATTCGATTTTGGCTCCCAGGTCTTTAAGCGCATCAACCAATTTCCCAATGGGGCGTTGCTGCATACGTCTGGAACCGGTTAATATGTATTCCCCGGGCTGTATACTAAGGTATGCTGCCAGGAACCTCATCGAGGTTCCCGCATGGCCAATATCAACAGTACCCTCCCCTGTACCAAGTCCCTCTACCAGTACCCTGGTGTCATCGCTTCCCGAAAGATTTTCAAGTCTGCCCTCCTTTTCTGCCAGGGCATTTAGGATCAGAAGGCGGTTACTGATGGATTTGGATGATGGCAGGGTGATCTCTCCATGCAACTCCCTCTTATCCAACTGAATTTGATACCGCATGTGTTGTATAATATAAGCAAAATCAGGATCAAAAGTAGAAATTTTATACATAATTGATCTTTGTCATGGATTATATTAACTACAGGATGTTATTTTGTCTCATGATCTCATTTGAAAGTACAGAAATTGCATTCAGGGTTAAGTCCAACAGTGATTTAAGAAAAGCCTTGATCCTGTTCAGGGCCATATCAAACAGGACTCTTGTAACAATTGGTGGATTATTCTCAAGGTTTGCCATCAGCATTCGATTACCGATTAACTGGATTGTCAAACCAACTATTTACAGCCATTTCTGTGGAGGTGAGTCCATCGGTGACTGTCTTCCTACAATAGAGAAACTGTCCCGGTATAAAGTTCAGTCTGTACTTGACTATTCTGTGGAGGGTGGTGAAAATCCGGACCAGATAGAAGCTGCTCTTGAGGAGACTCTCCGAACAATCGAAAACGCTGCCGGTAATGAAAATATTCCATATGCAGTATTTAAACCAACAGCATTTTGCAAAAGTGAGGTCTTAAGTAAAAAAAGCGGGGGGGAAGACCTGAATCCGGAAGAATCGCAGGAAGCTGATATGTTCCGAAGCCGGGTCGACAGATTGTGCAATGCAGCACATAAGTGTGGTGTACGAATCATGATCGATGCTGAGGATCGTTGTTATCAGGATTATGTAGACGAGGTTGTGAATGAAATGGCCGAGAAATACAATAAGGAAAAAGCGATTGTTTTTAATACTTACCAGATGTACCGGTGGGATCGCCTTGATGTTTTCAGGAGAGACCTGGAAACGGCGCATTCAAAAAATTTCTATCTTGGAATTAAATTTGTCAGGGGGGCTTACATGGAAAGGGAACGTAAAAGGGCTTCAGAACAGGGATACCCTTCTCCCATTCATCCCGATAAGGAAAGTACGGACAGGGACTATGATGCAGCATTAAAATTTGCAGTTGAGAACATTGACAGGGTCTCAATTTTTAATGGTACACATAATGAGAGAAGCAGCAGGTATCTGACGGAATTGATGGAAGAACACAACATTGCCAGGGATGATAAACGTCTTTATTTCTCCCAGTTGTATGGTATGAGTGACCACATCAGTTTCAACCTCGCACACGCAGGTTACAATGTCGTCAAATACCTGCCATATGGTCCGGTCCGCCATGTATTGCCTTACCTCATTAGGCGGACTGAGGAAAATACGTCCATTGCAGGACAGACAAGCAGGGAACTCAGTCTTATCCTGACCGAAAGGAAAAGACGAAGAAATAAATCATAAATATATGGTTCTTGACAACAAGAAGACAGCGATCAAAGTTTACCTCTGGAAGATGATTCAGGCATGTGTTACGGTCCTTTTACTAATTGGCATAATGATTACCGGGTGGTTCGAAAAGGATTTACTTGGCATTACAAAGTATCAATGGGTAATACTGGTCTCCCTGGTATACCTGATCCTGATAATAGTTTCAAGATTACGAAAGTTGAATTTCTTTTATTTCAGCGACGAGGGAGATAAGATTCTGATCCGTTACTACCCCATTCAACCACTTGTTCAAAAGAAGAAAGCCGTGCAGATACCTAAAATCGGTCTTGCCGGATATGATATAAACACCGTTGCTTTGGGATTGAAAAAAGTTCTGATTCTGCGTCAGACCATAAAAGGTAAAGTGGCCATATATCCACCAATCGGGATTACCACCCTCAAAAGAAAGGAGATCGATCTGCTCAAAAAGCATCTCGACAAATACATCAGGAACTGATCCTTTTACAAAGCACGTCTGTAACAATTTCCGGGCATTGCCAGTATCATGCCCTCCAATTCAAGGTTGAGCAATATCCCTGAAATTCTGCTTACCGGGAGGCCTGTCCTGAAGCAAATGAGGTCAACTGTAGCAACACCCTCAGATTCCAATACCTCCATGATGATTTTTTCTTCCTGATTCAATTCCCTGAAAATGGATTTCTGAATATTGTCCCTGGTTTTCAATGGGGGATCCCATCCCAACTGGTATTCCACATCTTTATAGTCTTCGATAAGTGAGGCCCTGTGTGATTTGATCAGGTTATTGCATCCTGCTGCGGAAGTATCAGTGATCCGGCCGGGAAAAGCAAATACATCCCTGTTATAGGAGTTTGCAATGTCTGCTGTGATAAGGGCTCCTCCCCGGGATCCGGATTCAACCACAACTGTTGCCTGTGAAAGTCCCGCAATAATCCGGTTCCTCTTAATAAAATTATTTCTTTCAGGTTTTTCATAGCTGGGAAAATCCGTTACAAGAGCCCCGGATTCTTCAATTTTTCTGGCAATATTACGATGCATGGCGGGATACATATGTTTCAATCCATGTCCCAGTACAGCAACCGTTTCAAGTCCACATTCAATAGCCGTTTTATGTGCGCAATGATCAATCCCGTAAGCAAGTCCACTAATAACCACCAGGTCAGGGTACCTTGCTGCCAGATCCCTTACCAGTTTCCTGCACATATCAAGACCATAACCGGATGGCCTGCGCGTTCCGACAATACTCAGTGTCTTTCTACCATCAACCTCAAGTCTTCCCCTGGTGTACAAAAGCAGGGGGGCATCCTCGCAGTACCCCAGCCTTTCCGGGTAGGTATCGGTTTCATCAATAAAATGGCATTTAATATTATTCTTCCGGATATAATCAAGCTCTTTCCGGGCTCTGTCAAAAACTGTTTTATCCAGCATACGGTCTGCCATAACGGAACCTACCCCGGGGATACTGAGCAAGTCATTTCTATCCAGATGAAAGGCAGCTTCAGCGCTCCCTGCATCTGAGAGTATTTTTCTGGCACTGATACTTCCGATGCCATAAACCATTCCGAGCGCAATCCTGTAAAATTTCTCCATATATCACTTAATGATGATGGCCGGAAAATATATGTATCAGCATTACAACATTGCTCTGTTAAAAAACATATACAGTCACTGATAAAGATCATAATTTATGCCTTCTGATCTGAGTATTTTTCGATATTCTATACCGAAGGCAAGCCCTCCTGTATAAAGCAATTGATCTCATTTTATATTCAAACTAAAACCAAAAAGATATGGATCCAAAAGTAGAACAGTTCATGTCCGGGATTAAGGCCAAAAATCCTGCACAACCTGAATTTCACCAGGCTGTTCATGAGGTTGCAGAATCCCTCGTCCCTTTCATCGAAGAGAATCCTAAATACAAACATGCCAAAGTCCTCGAGAGGATAGCCGAACCCGAGAGGGTGATTATATTCCGGGTCCCATGGATAGATGACATGGGTGAAATCCAGATCAACAGGGGATTTAGAGTTGAGATGAATTCGGCCATTGGTCCTTATAAAGGCGGACTCCGATTCCACCCGACAGTTAACCTGGGAATTTTAAAATTCCTGGCCTTCGAACAGGTACTTAAAAACAGCCTTACCACTCTGCCAATGGGAGGCGGTAAAGGTGGTTCCGATTTCGATCCCAAGGGTAAAACGGATAATGAAGTTATGCATTTTTGCCAGAGTTTTATGACAGAACTCAGCCGACATATCGGTCCCGAGACAGACGTCCCCGCCGGAGATATTGGTGTTGGTGGAAGGGAGATTGGATTCCTTTTCGGTCAATATAAAAGGATCCGGAATGAATTCACAGGTGTACTTACAGGTAAGGCTATCGAGTGGGGAGGAAGTCTGATCCGTCCGGAAGCCACCGGTTACGGTGCTGTATATTTTGCCGAAGAGATGCTTCAGACAAAGGGTGATTCACTAAAAGGCAAAACCTGTATCGTTTCCGGTTCAGGCAATGTGGCACAATATACAACCGAGAAGATAAATGAATTTGGCGGCAAGGTAGTAACACTCTCAGATTCAGGTGGTTTTATCTATGATCCGAAAGGTATTGATGCAGAAAGGCTTGCCTGGGCTATGGAACTTAAAAATATCCGCAGGGGGCGCATCAGCGAGTATGCTGAAAAATTTGGATGTGAATACCATGAGGGAGAAAGGCCATGGGGTATCAAAGGCGATGCTGCCTTCCCCAGTGCCACAGAAAATGAAATTAATGAAGAGGACGCCAGGAAACTTATCGTCAATGGCTGCAAGGTGATTTCAGAGGGTGCAAACATGCCATCCACTCCTGGAGCCATCGAGGTATACATGGAAAGCAAGATTCTTTATGGTCCTGGTAAGGCAGCCAATGCAGGAGGTGTTGCGGTATCGGGACTCGAAATGACACAGAACTCCATGAGGCTGCCATGGACCCGCGAAGAAGTTGATGCCAGGCTACAGACCATCATGAAAAGCATTCATGAAACCTGTGTAAAGTTCGGTACCGAAAAAGACGGATATATTAACTACGTCAAGGGTGCCAACATCGGAGGTTTCGTAAAGGTTGCCGACTCCATGCTTGCACAGGGGGCAGTCTGATAAAACAATATTCTTAACCTTAGGCTATTTGGAATGAAATGGGGAGATCCTGCTCCGGGATCTCTCCATTTTTTGTTAGATTTGTATGGCTAAGATTGGGTGATTTTCATCGACACACATACTCATTTATACCTTCGTGAATTCAAAGAGGATCGCGATGAGGTTGTAAATTCTGCACTGGACAAGGGCATCCTGAAAATGTTCATGCCCAATGTTGATGGCTCTACAGTGAATGCAATGCATGCACTGGCTGACAGGTACCCTGATAATTGCCTGCCCATGATCGGTTTGCACCCAACTTCCGTAAAAAAGGATTATACCCGGGAACTGAGCAAGCTCAAGAATCTTTTGGATACAAGAAAATACTGGGGCATAGGGGAAACCGGGATTGATCTTTACTGGGACAAAACATTTGCAAAGCAACAGGAAGAATCATTCAGGGATCATATAATCCTGGCAAAGGAAACAGGGCTTCCACTTGTCATCCATGCAAGAAATTCTTTTGACGAATTATTCACCATCATGGATAAGGAGAATGATGATTCTCTAACAGGAATATTTCATGCCTTCACGGGAAATAAAGAACAGGCGGACCATATCATTGGTTACGGATTTAAACTGGGTATCGGGGGAATAGTTACTTTTAAAAATTCGGATCTTGATTCTGTTGTTAAGGATATTGATCTTGAACATATTATACTTGAAACAGATGCCCCTTACCTGGCTCCAGTTCCCTTGAGAGGGAAACGCAACGAGCCCGCCTACCTGGTCCACACCGCTGAAAAGATTGCCGGGTTAAAAAAAGTATCCCTGGATGAAATAGCAGAAAATACTACCAGGAATGCAGTTTCCCTGTTTAATGTAAAAATCTGAACCGATGCAAAAATCAATATTGATTATATATACTGGCGGAACCATCGGCATGATCAATATACCGGGGAAAAAATCCCTGACTCCTTTTGATTTTGAGCAGATTCGCAGACATGTGCCTGAAATTGAAAAGTTCGGGCACAGATTCGAAGCAGTTACTATTCACCCGGTGGTGGACTCATCAAATATAAAACCTGACACCTGGGTCAGTATTGCTAAACTGATAAAGGAAAACTATTCTGAGTATGACGGATTCATAGTTTTGCACGGAACCGATACCATGTCTTTTTCCGCTTCGGCTCTGAGTTTCATGCTTGAGGACCTGGCAAAACCTGTGATTTTCACAGGGGCCCAGCTGCCGGTAAGCACACTGCGCTCAGATGCAAGGGAAAACCTGATTTCCTCGATCGAGATCGCGGCGGCGGATAAGGACGGGGTCCCCATGGTTCCCGAAGTTTGTATCTATTTTGAATTCAAACTCTTCCGCGGCAACCGTACTACAAAACATAATGCAGAAGATTTCAATGCATTTCTATCACCCAACTATCCCACACTCGCTGAGTCAGGTGTGCATTTAAAGTATCATGCCCGTCGAATTCTGAAAAAAGACCGGGATGCCAGTCTTAAGATCCACACCCGGCTTGACAATAACATTGCTATCCTTAAAATTTTCCCGGGCATTTCCGAATATACCCTGGATGCCATCCTGGGGACCAAAGGACTGAAAGCTGTAATTCTGGAAACTTTCGGTGCCGGCAACGCACCTACCGACCCCTGGTTCTATGAAAAACTAAAGACTGCAAATGATGCCGGGATTATCTTTCTTAACATAACTCAGTGTACTCAGGGAAGCGTTGAGATGGGAAGGTATGAAACCAGTGAGCACCTTATTAAGGCAGGTATTCTCAGTGGCTTTGACAGTACTCCTGAAGCCGCCATTACCAAGCTGATGTTCCTTCTTGGACAGGAACTTTCCCACGAAGAGATTAAACTACTTTTAAATAAGTCACTTAACGGCGAAATAACTATTTCGTAGACTTGTGGTTATTTATTTTTTTTGTATTTTGCGCCTCGATTTTGACCCAGGAGAGGTGGCCGAGTGGTCGAAGGCGTACGCTTGGAAAGCGTATATACTGAGTGAATCGGTATCGAGGGTTCGAATCCCTCTCTCTCCGCAAAGCAGAGAGAGTTCGGATCATATTGGGAGTGGACGGCAGGTGAAGACACAAAGTTTTTGAATATTATTATATTATTATAATTAAGAATCATTATTTTCGTTAAACTTATAACTAATCAAAAAAGAGATCATGAAAAAGTTATTCGCGCTTATAGCTGTAACCGGGATGTTGTTTATGCTGGCATCCAATTTTGCTTTTGCACAGGAGCCTGAAGGAACAGAAGAACCTGTAGCAGAGCAGACCGACTCAACCGTGGCTGTTGAGGAAGAAGTAGCCCCTGCAGTGGTTGAAGAAGAGACCGGTGAAGCTGAGATGTCCATGCACAAACAGGTCAAGAGACTATTTATTGAAGGTGGTGCTACCTTCATGGGTTTTGTATTACTGACCCTGATATTTGGTCTTGCTCTCTGTATTGAAAGGATCATTTATCTTAACCTGTCAACAACCAATACAGACAAGCTTCTTGTCAAAATAGAGGAAGCACTTGCTTCTGGCGGTGTGGATGCGGCAAAGGAAGTATGCCGGAACACCCGTGGACCAATTGCCAGTATATTCTACCAGGGACTCGATCGCGCACATGAAGGTGTTGATGTTGCTGAGAAATCTGTAATTGCATATGGAAGTGTCCAGATGGGACTCCTTGAGAAAAATCTTTCCTGGATCCAGCTGTTTATCTCCATTGCTCCTATGTTAGGTTTCATGGGAACAGTTATTGGTATGATCGCAGCCTTTGATTCCATCCAGATTGCCGGAGACGTTTCTCCGCAGCTTGTAGCCAGTGGTATTAAGGTTGCTCTGATCACAACCGTATCCGGTCTGGTCGTGGCTATTATACTGCAGATCTTTTATAACTATATTGTATCCAGAATCGACAGCATTGTGAACAAAATGGAAGATGCTTCCATAACACTAATCGACCTGCTGGTACACCATAACCTTAATAAATAAGCACCATGGCGATTTCTAAAATTTCCCAATATACCCTCTGGGCATTAATGGCTGTTTCATTAGTGTTTGTGGGTGTATTCTTTTTCGGTGGCTTTGTGGAGGGGACCGAGGGGACTCCCACCGCCGAACCTATAATCACCAATGTCATTCTGCGTTGGTCATATATACTGCTGATTATAACCGTTGCTATTTTAATTGTGTTTCAGCTGGTATTGATAATCACCAATCTCCAGGCGCTTAAAAGAATGGGGATTGTACTGGGAATAGCGGCTGTTCTGATTTTTGTATCATACCAGCTTGCAGATGACACCCTTATAAACCTGATAATGTATACAGGACCTGACAATGTTCCAGGAACCCTGCAGATTGTCGGTACAACCCTGATTTTCACTTACATTCTTGGTATACTGGCAATTGTTTCGATCCTGTATTCAGCGATCGCAAATATATTTAAATAGTACGTGAGCGGGATAATCTTTATATCCCGGTACACATTATATTAATAGAGACATTAAAATTTAGAATAAATGGCCAGAAGAGGAATTCAGGAAATCAATGCGGGATCGATGGCAGATATAGCCTTCCTCCTGTTGATATTTTTCCTTGTTGCCACCACAATGGATATTGATACCGGTATTTCCCGTCTTCTTCCTCCCATGCCGGAAGAAGATCAAAAGGATGACGACGATAAGATCAGGGAACGAAATGTGTTTGTAATTCTGATCAATAAACAAGACCAACTATTCGTTGAAAGGGCAGTAATTGATATTAGTGAGCTAAAGGAAAAGACTAAGGAATTCTTTCTCAATCCGAATGATGATCCGGACCTGCCTGAAAAAAGACCTTTAACTGTGGACTTTTTCGGGGATATGATGGTTTCTAAGGGAGTGATTTCGCTTAGAAATGACAGGGGTACTTCCTACGGCAAATATATTGCGGTGCAGAATGAACTTGCTGCAGCAGTAAATGAACTCAGGGATGAGATCTGTATGGATCGATTCGGAAAGACATACCAGAATCTGGATCCTCTTAACGAGACCGAGAAGGCTCTGATCGTAGCAGTAAAAAAGGTATACCCCATGGCAATTTCAGAGGCTGAACCAGTGGAAATAAAATAATAATTATTATGTCCAGATTTAAAAAAGAATCAGGAAAAGAACTCAAATCCATCAATACTGCTTCCTTGCCTGATATTGTTTTCATGCTGTTGTTCTTCTTCATGGTTACAACGGTTATGCGGGAGACAGATCTTAAGGTTAGTGTGATTCTTCCAGAAGCAACCGAAATCAAAAAACTGGAGAAGAAGTCACTTGTAAGTTATATCTACATAGGGAAACCGCACCCGAATCTCCAGAAAACATTCGGATCCGAGCCACGTATCCAGTTGAACGATACATTTGCCACACCGGAAGATATCCGCGATTTTATAACCAGTGAGAGGGAGCAGATGGATGAAAACGATCAGAAGCAAATGACTGTTTCTCTTAAGATAGACCAGAACACTAAAATGGGTATCGTTACTGAAGTAAAACAGAATCTGAGAAAAGCCAGTGCCCTGAAAATTATGTATTCCTCCCACAAAAAAGTGGATGAATCACTTCTAAGATAATAGTTTATGATCTCGACCTGAAAGGAGTATCTGGCACGATGCTCCTTTTTTTTGTGCAGGGTATAAGATAAATCAACAGAAAAGGTGAGCTACATCACCACCCGCATTTCAAAACACATTCGAAAGTAAGGTATTTTTGAACCAGTTAATAAACATCTCGCCAGGTTCTCTGGCGTAGTTTTTTAACGGTAGTGGTTTTGACAAAGTGGTTTTCATTTCCAAAAAACCTGGCAGGTTAAGGGTTCCTGCCAGGTTTTACTTTTTAAAAAAAAACTGAGTTTCTCCTGCTGTATCTATATTGCTCTTCCTCCTCTTTCCCCGGTACGTATCCTTATGCATTCTTCAAGTGGTGTGATAAAGATCTTTCCATCCCCAAGCTCTCCTTTGCCATTAGTCTTTGCACTATTGATGATAGTATCTACAGTTATATCTATAAATTCATCATTAACTGCAATCTCAAGTCGGATCTTTGGGATAAGATCCGGGGTAACCGTTTGTCCCCTGTAAATCTGTTCTCTTACCTGCTGTCCATGACCAGAAACACGGCTTACGGTAATGCGGGTAATATCGGCATCCGTTAATGCCTGACGAACTAGATCCAGTTTATTTTCTCGTATGATGGCTGTTATAAGTTTCATATCAGTTCATTTTAATATTAATCAATTTCTCATACCTCTTAACCGGCATTCACCATGCCGTATCCATGTTCACCATGTATTGAGAAATCCATCCCCTGCATTTCATCCTTATTTTTCATTCTCAATCCAATTACCTTCTCCACTACGACAAGGATAACCAGTGTCAGAATTGCAGCATATGCAATTGCAACCAGAACGGCGACTGCCTGTACTCCCAGCTGTTGCATTACAGTCCAGGTTCCCCCGGCTGCAAGGGCTGCAGCATCCATCCAGCTCTGACGGATGAAAAAGCTTAGAAATATTGCCCCGACAATACCACCAACACCATGAATACCGAATGCATCCAGGCTATCATCGTATCCGGCCCTGTTTTTCAGCATGATGGCCCCATAGCAAAGAACAGATGCAATGGATCCGAGTATGAGTGCTCCGGCTGGCTGTACAACTCCGGCTGCAGGTGTAACTGCCACAAGTCCCGCAAGTATACCGGATGCAAATCCGAGTGCAGTTGCTTTACCCTTATGAAATCCTTCCAGAATGATCCACATGATCGCACCGGCGGCACCGGCGGCCTGCGTTGCTGTAAGTGCCTGTGCAGTACTTAGTCCACTGCTCACACTGCTACCAGCATTAAATCCAAACCAGCCAACCCACAGGAGTCCCGCTCCCATCATGGTCATGGTCATATTACTGGGTGGCATGGCAGTTCTTGGAAAACCTTTCCTGGCACCCAGATAAATGGCTGCGACAAGACCTGATACTCCGGCTGAGATGTGAACAACTGTACCTCCTGCAAAATCTATCGCTCCATTTGCTCC
This sequence comes from Bacteroides sp., assembly GCA_011053095.1. Taxonomy (GTDB): domain Bacteria; phylum Bacteroidota; class Bacteroidia; order Bacteroidales; family SM23-62; genus SM23-62. The sequence goes on along the minus strand of DRHS01000249.1, from coordinate 82 downwards.
AAGGTTAAAAAGGAAGCCATCCTCGGCCCACACCCAGTGGCAGAGTGGATTATATACCAGGGTTCCCCACAGGGCTATAAAT
>DRHS01000248.1 GCA_011053095.1 Bacteroides sp. | reverse complement strand
TTACTTTATCTTTACTCTTAGGTTCCATGTTATTTAAAATTTGGTTGTTTTAAATTTAACATTTTAAGGAACCTCTCGGAAGAATCAGCTCATCAAAGGCTGATTCTTCCTTCTTAAATTTCAACTAAGTTTGGGACAACATCTTATTAGTCTTAAAAGACTGGAATCCATAGATTTGTCATACAACAATTTAGGGATATTATATACAAAACTATTCGAGATTGAAAAACTCAAGGCTTTAATACTAAATCATAATTCAATTAAAAATCTGCCACGTCAAATTGGTAAATTAATAAACCTTAAGAAACTCTGCATCTCTAATAATTATCTTAAAAATCTTCCAGTTGAGATTGGGAATTTGGATTCATTAAAATCACTAAATATTTCTAAAAATCAAATGAGAGAATTCCCTTTAAAGATTTTGAGTTTGGAGAATTTAGAGATTTTATGGATAGATAATAATTCTTTTGAAACGTTTCCGACTGAAGACATATTAAATAAGCTTACAAAGCTTAGGAGTATTTACTGTTACAGTACTTTGAAAAGTACAATGAACAACCTTAATCGAGATTACTTTAACCTGACCATGATAAGAGGTAATTCAATTCAAGCACTAAAATATATCAAACAGAAAAACCTTAAGAAATCAGATGATAAAAAAATAAAAACACCGATAAAAAAACGAAAGATATTTATTTGTTATTCCCATAATGACAATAAAATTAGAGAAAGAGTTGAAATTTTTCTACAGTCAATGCAGTATGAAGGATTAAAATTTGACTTTTGGAGCGATCAAAGAATTAAACCAGGCACAAGTTGGAAACAGGAAATTCGAAATGCATTAAATGAATCAAGTGTAGCAATTTTGATAATATCAAGCGATTTCCTTGCATCTGACTTTATTAGAAGTGATGAGTTACCAAATATTTTAAAAAAAGCAGAAAATGAGGGTATTAAAATTATTTCAATAATTGCAGCACATTGCAGATTTAAAAAACTCACTACTCTTTCTAAGTTTCAGGCAGTTAATGACCCTTCGCAGCCCCTTAATAGTATGAAACGTCATGAGCAAGATAATGTTTATCTTAATATGACCTATGTAATAGATGATTTACTAAAAAATTAGTTCGTGGCACTTTGTAATATACAATTTAACATGACAAATTTGACACTTACAAAAACGACCTTTTTCATGAGTTTATCAAATCCAATTCTGTCCGATATTTGAGAAAGGTCATTTTAGGAAAGTTTCAGAGGAGGGGTACCGCAATTTAGTGTTCTCAACCTATTCACCAGCATTAGGTGCGGCAACATTTTTGACTATCTCAACTATCGGATTCGGATTGGATGTGCCATCAGAACCTCTTCCTGAATAACCTGTTGGTTGATGTGAATAAATTGTTTGAGTGGCATATTGAAGGATGGCCTGTCTCGTATTATCATCAGCAGAATCAATAAAGGTGAAGTAAGTGGATAAACAGTTAGCCTTATGGAGATTTATTATATTATTATGCCTTTCAGCAAAGTAATTTTTGAAACAGATATAAATTCCATAGGATATATATGAGAGAATTAATGCTGCAAGAATACCGAATTCCAATCTGTCTATTGCAGTTGTCGCTGGTTTTACCTTTTCATAATAAATATTGTTTAACTTCAGGTAATCCTGGACAGATTTACCTTTAAATTTAAGAGATACTTTTTACTTTTTAAAATATTATTCTGTTGTGGAGATTATCGACTGTTGAAATGTTGTGAATATACAGTTAGAGCATTTTAATACTAGCTCTTCAAAGTGTATAATTGAGCTCTTAAAGAAACTTGAAGTCATTTACAAGGCAAAGCATGAGGTCGTAATCAATTGGCATTATGAGAAAGATGATGAAGACATACTGGAAGCAGGGGAAGATTATAATTACTTGATAGTAATACCTTTTAACATGATTGAAATAGTTGAATAGGTATTTCCTTGGTTCTCTGCGGAATCCTTCCTAATTATTGTATTGACCCCCAATTTACTGGACAGAAATTTATAATCAATTTATTAACTATTGATACTTTACCCAACATTAATGCCTCTTATGAGGTTTCTGTTCGTCAGGCCGGGATTTTGCCGCCGGCTTCCTTTAGATTCCACCTCGCGATGGATACCCTTGCCTTAAGCCAGCGCTTCCTGCTGTCAGGGTACGCTCGGGACTTTCACCTTATAGCCATCGCCCGTGCCGGACGAAAATGAAAAACGGGGATTCAATACGAATCCCCGTTATAAAAACAATTGAAATCCTGCTATTTAAACATTATTTTCTTTACCACTTTCCGGTTCTTTAACGTAACATTCAACAGGTAAAAACCCGAAGGTATATCATCCCTTTCGAAACGGTACCGGGCAGCATTGATAGCAGGATCCCTTCTCACCAGTTGTCCAAGCATATTATACAGCTCTATACTGAGTATGGGATCATCGGAACTACTTTCAATGAAGACAGATGAAGTCACGGGATTGGGATAGATATGCAGAAACTCAGGTGAACTGGTTCTTTCTATACCAAGAGGCCAGGCTCCCAGGTTAAGAGCAACAACGGCCCTGGGACAAAAATATCCCATCATAGTATCTATGAATGCCAGTGCCTTCTCCTTGGTGGCATAGGGATTGGCTCTCGAACCGAATCCGGTGGCCCCGGGTGTTTCATGATCCGTATTTACATCGGATGAATCATACCAGGCCCAAGGTTCAAGTCCGTCTGCGAGACCGGGAAAGGGGAACAAGCCTTCATAGGGAGTGTGGCTCTGTGCCTTCAGGGTATACGGATCATCGAATCCTGCCTCAATAAATACCTGGTTGAGTCCCAGTGTATTTGCATACCTGACAAAATCATGGGCCCCGCTTACCTCCACAATCGGTTGGCCGGTAGCCAGTACAATTACAACTGCAGTCTTGTAAGGAGTTGTTACGTCCTGAACTCCGTGGAATCCGACAACGGGGATATCACCCGCTTCCATCCAGCTGGTATCTCCTATAGCACCTCCAAAATTGAGCACCAGCTGAATCTCTGAGCTATGACCCGGATTGCTGTGATTATTTACCCCCGTCATTCCTCCCTCACCATAAAAACCACCTGTGACTGCCTGGTTTATAAAGGAGTTTCCATCCGAGTCCCGGAACTTAAACAGATTCATTTCCTCGACCTTATCCAGATATGCAGCAGCCAGGGCCATATATCCACCTGTATTAGAGCCACCAACCGTAATTTTCGTTGTATCAACCTTGTACACATTGGCATTGGCTGCATCCTCCTGGAAAAACCTGACGCAGGTCCGGGCATCCTGCATCGACCTGTAGACAGCATTCATGATGGTACCTGCTCTCTCTTCCTGCGTAGGTGCAACTGGATTCCATCCCAGGCGGTAATTCATGGAAACTGCCACCCAGCCTCTTTTGGCGAACTGTGTGCACATTTCTACAAGGGAACTGTCTACTTTGTTCCCGAAAGGCAGGGTATTGAGACCTTTGGGAAGATAACTGCCTGCATGGCCCAGGATGATCAGAGGACGCATATCTTCGGTATCTCCATCAGGTGTATAAACATCCATAAGGAGATTCTCCAGAACGGGTGCGCCGGTAATAACGGTAAAATTCTCAGCGTACTTGACATTGGATTCAACTGTCACGCCGGTAAAAACTTCTTCGAGATACCTGTTCTGAGCACTAGAATTAAATGTGATCAGACAAATGGCGAAAATTAAGGCACATTGTAGAATTTTTTTCATATCATCATTATTTAGGTTTCGCAACTTTATTGTATCTATAAATCAAATGTAATTAAAATATCCCTTTATCCAATTCAACCAGCACACTTGCGTAGGCTAACCTTCCGATAAACGGACCGCCATAGGTTTGATATACCCTGTTATCGAGGATATTTGATGCACCAATTTTAAATGTAGTGCTGATTTTTGGCAGGCGGTAATTCAACTGGACATCCATCATACCATAAGCTGGAATGTGCCCGGTAAATTGCGGAGAACCTTCGAAAAGGAAGCCCTGCTGCCATTTATAGTTCACATAGAATCCGCAATTCTTCAGATAAACAACCGGCAAGCGGTCTGATATCCTGTTTAATAAATTTATTTCTGCTATTATATCCCTTCCTGATAATCCGATATTGAACTTATTTTCAGGGGTATTGAATGCCGGGATGATCGGGTCCGTTGATCCCCGCCTGTCCAGACGGTTAAATGAGTAATTCGTAATCAGCGAATAGTATTTTCTGAAGTAGTAATTGATCCCAATACTAAATCCCTGTGTGGTAATCATATCAGGAGAATTAGCTGAAACCCTGTAATGCTGGTAGTCATAGAGAATGCCGGTACCCGGATCAAATTCCAGGTCTGATCCCAGTTTGAAGCCGAGAAAATCCCTGTAGAAACTGAAATAATAGCTGGCATCTATGAAAAGACTGTAAAACAGGGTCCCTTTGAAACCAATTTCAATGGTTTTTACTTTTTCCGGCCTGACCGGGGGAACATTGAACCAGTTCAGTGTATCCCTGTTAAGCTTACTGTAATAGTCGCGCAGGGAGGGAAAGGTTACCAGTGAGTCAAAACCATTGATATTTCCTACCAGTATGGCAGGACCCAAGTTATAAAACAGATACTGATCCTGTAAGGTAGGATTACGGATGGCTGAAGAAAATGAGAGTCTGAAATATTTATTGGCATCGTAGCGGTAGACTACTGAGACTGCAGGTGACAGTAAAAAATTAAAGTTTTCATTTTTATCCAGCCTTGCCGTAGCCGTTACAATAAGATCCCTCTCAAAGAATCTTTTTTCCAGGCTGGTATAAAGTCCGTATTCATAATTGGTGATGACCACGCCTCCCGTATCGCTGAAAATGGTACCCGAGGAATTAGGATTGTAGAGCCTGTAACTACCGCCCAGCACGATATCGATAATTTCTTCAGAGATTTTATATTCTCCATGAATGTGAGACAGGGCTGACTTATCCTTGAATCCGGAACCGCCTTCGAGATACCTGGCACTGGAAATGATTCTATTAAATACAGTATCAAACCCTTCCGTTCCTGGTTCAAGGAAAGCAGAATTTCCCGTAAAGGTACCCGGACCGTCTGCAAACTGCCTCGTTTCCATATGCCATTTGTTGATTGAATCGATGTTTTGTTCCATCACCAGGTTTGCCCCCTCATAATCATAGGGAACCCCCAGGGGAGGTTCGTCAGGGAAGCCTGGCAGCGCCTTTACTTTACTTCTTACATTCTGGATGTAATAGGTACTGTAATCATAAGGCCACTGATCATTTGGTTTAGCAGCTTCCTGCAGGAGCTGTGCAGTGAAAACCGCATCATAGGAATTCCCTGCATCTTCACGCGTCGTGTACGCCCTGATAAAAAACCTGCCTGGTTTACTCAGCTCAAATTTATGCTGTTGGAAAACGATATCCTTGAGACTGTAGCGGTTGTCGCCCTGGTAGACAGTCGTACCGGTCCCCAGGAAATAGGAATATTGTGCCACAAGCTCCGCAGTCAGTTTATAATACAGTGCACTGCCAATCTTTAAATTCCTGCTGTCATAATCAACTATGTCCTTTTCATGATATCCCGTCCGGTAAAATATCCCCAGTCCGGGATAATTACTCTGTCCATACAAGTCGGAATAATCACTAGTGCCGCCAAACATGTTTCCATCCCCATATACATTAACGGCATCATAGCCCCCGGGGTTGGCAGGATCCACGAGAGACTGTTCTGTAGCATTGAGGTTGGTTGCCTCCCAATCATCGGCTCTCATGAAGGACAAATTGAACTTAAGGGCCAGTTTATCTTTATCTTCCCTGTTCCTGAATACCCTGGCATACCGGAACACCCCTTCCAGTAAATTTCTTTCCCCGGCCTTGGCCATTACTATCAATCCCTGGTGAAGAAATGGATCCTTTGTGGTCATTTTTATCACCCCGTTAAAGGCGTTGGGTCCATACATAGCTGTACTTGCCCCAGCGATGATCTCCACCTTCTGCAGGTCCAGTTCTGATGCTCCGAGAAAATTCCCCAGTGAAAAGTTCAGTCCGGGTGCCTGGTTATCTACCCCATCGATAATCTGAAGTGATCTGACCGGACTGGTACTATTGAATCCCCTGGTATTAACGATTTTGAAACCAATGCTTGCTGCGGTCAGGTCAACGCCTTTAAGCATGCCCAGGCCATCATAGAAATTGGCCGAGGGAGTTTCTTTAATGGATATGATATCCATTGACTCGACTGTAAGGGGTGATTCTTTTTGTTTTTCAGAAAGCCTGCTGCCCGTAACCACGACATCATCAATAAGGTATGCATCCGGATTCAGACTGATGTTGAATTCCTGGCTGGGAGAATCTATGTATAGTTCTTGTGAAACATATCCCACGTAAGAGATAACTACGGTAATCGGAAGTGATTCCTGAACAGTTAATTCAAATTCACCATCTGTGTTGGTAACGGTTCCGATGGAAGTCTCTTTCAGGACAATAGTGGCCCCTACCAGCTTTTCCCCGGTCTCATCATCAATGATCACTCCTCTTACTGTGACCTGGGCACTGGTGCTGAATGATATGCCCAACAGCAATGCTGCCAGAATTATAGGAAGCGCTATAGAAAGACACCTTTTATTTTTTTTCATGTAAGATGAATCTGACCTGCTTCTGCCATACAGGTTTTAATTATCACTAATCCACTGTATAACTGAATATTACAGTGATGTTTTTACGCTTCCTGCTACCGATAATGTTGGATAAATATAAAGATAAGTTTTAAACTCAAAAACAATGAACCATTTTATTCCCGGTTAGAATGCCAGAAATAAGGTCAGGCATGGATTTTTACAGGGTTTTCTATATGGATTATAAATAAGAGATCTAGGAATAATTTTGTATTTTTATACTGGATCATGATGATGAACAATACATATTATCTGATTGTATTTCTTGGTGTTTCAATTTTATGCACAAATGCTGTCCATTCACAATGTGAGCCTGATACGGTAAATTGCATTGATGTGATGCTTCCCGGAGAACTGTGTCCGCGTCCCATGCCTGATGGATATGTGAACCAGCCTTACCATGAAGTGTTTACAGTAATCCCGCCGACGGTAACTTATGTGGGAACACTTCCAGTGGATGTGGTTAAGATTGTGGTTACCGATATAATAAACCTGCCACCAGGCCTAAGCTACCAGATGAATGCTGAGGAGTTTTACGCAGATACCGCCTATTGCGTACTGGTAAGCGGAACACCAGAAATGAAGGGGACCTATAATCTGGGAATCACTGTCGTGCCTTATTTATATATTGCCATTTTCGACTCGGTTATGGTTTCTGAACCGGTAGTGGATGATACCTCTCTCATAGTAACCATACATCCGCCGGCCGGACTGAATGAAGTATCCCTGGAAGAACAGTATGTTTCATGCGGACCAAATCCATTCAGGCACACAACAAAGATCAGCCTGAACTCCCGAAGCAGTGAAACCGCTGTGCTAAATATCTACAATCTGATGGGAAGAATGGTTTACCGTGAAGAATTGATACTGTCTCAGGAAAATAATTCCTTTGTCTTTGACGGACGGAGTCTGAAAAGCGGCTCCTACCTGTACAACGTTTCAACAGCTTCGAGGGTATTCACAAACCGTCTGATCAAGCTGAAGAAATGATTCAGCAACAGGAGTAAGTACCCTTCAGCTATATTATTTAATCCATTGTCAAAAGTTAAAGGACAATTGTATGGCAATATTCCTTGGGGGCCTTATGTCACCGGGTCTTCCCATGTACTCCTTATTCAACAGGTTCTTTGCGATCAGTCCCAGGTTTATGATTTCAGTAATATCGTATAACAGCCTGGCATTCATGACAACATACCCCTTATTATTGCTGTTCCAGTAAGCAGGAAATCCGGGCAAAATCAGTTCACCGAAAAGCGGATCAAGGAAGACTTCATCGATATTCTCCATACGGCTGTTGGATATGAGGGTATACCCAAAGGTAAAGCGCTGATATTCCAGTTCGATATCAGCCTTCAGAGAATGCCGGTACCTGTATTTAAGATAATTGCTCTGATCAGGATCATCAGACCCTTCTGTATTCAGGTCAACCGGAACAATGTAGGTATAACCCGCTGTCAGCCTTGCCTGGATGAAAAAAATCTTACCCTCCCCCATTACGGTGGACTCAAATCCCGTTATGCGTGCATTACCGACATTCAGGGCTTTGAAACCGATATGATCGAATGTGGGGATAACAACCGAATCGGGTGCATAGAGGCCGAAATTAAATTCAATCATTTCACGGTAGCGGGTCCGGAAAACAGCCAGATCAATATACCCGTTCCATTCATTAAGTTTTATCCCCTGCTTGATGCCGATTTCAGTACTCCAGCCACTCTCAGATTCTAGCTCAGGGTTCGGGAATATATTCATGGCACTCACGCTGGTTGCGGTGAATTTCTCCGCGATCGAGGGGAACCTGTAACCCTGTCCGAGTGAGACCCGCATATAAGTGTGGTCAAATACCTGGAAGTTCAGACCGGTTCTGACAACCGGACTTGAATATTCAACCTGTTTATCCAGCTTATACCGTTCAAACCGTACGCCCAGCGATGCCTTTAATTTGTTTACGGGCCTTGCATCAAGCTGTAAATAAACGGCATTGTTAAAACTGGTATGGTTTCCGTACAAGCTGGCAATGGTGCCTGTCCATGAACCCGATATACCGGAAGTAAAATCCACCCTTTCGCCAAATTTCCTGTAATATTTATATTCCCCAAAGACCAGGTCGGACTGGCTGTTCTTATCAGAATTATCACTGAAATTATTCTTTATGTGAAAGTATCTCGTTTTCAGGCTGTGTTGTGAGCCATTGCTGCCATTGAACACAAGGTAGGGATCCATATTGAACCTGCTGCCGGTAAGGGCTGATACAGCATCGGGATTCTGGACATATGCCCCGGAATCGGCATCCTGCCACATCAGGAAATCAGTCTTTTCAACCAGCATGCCATTCAGGTTCAGCCCATAGGATAATCCTTTGATTTTCGGACTCCTGTAATTGAGTTTCAGGTTCTGCCTGATCCTTAACTGGTTTTCATTCTCCCTGTAACCCTGGTCATGGAACATATTTGCGCCCACCACCAGGTCAAGCTGGCGGATCTTACGGGAATGAAGGAATTGAACACCCGTCCACATAGGCTGCGTGTCCCACCAGATCATCTCTTTTCTCCCGGGGTCCATATAGAATCCCATATAGGACGTCAGCCGGGTTTCAGGTTTGATGGTAGGATAGTCCGTCCTGATATTGATCACCCCGTTCAGGGCTGAAGATCCGTACAGAACGGATGAAGCCCCTTTGATAATCTCAATCTGTGCAATATTCTCAACCGGCAGGTAGTCCCATTTTACATCACCTGCGTCGCCGGACAAAATAGGCAGGTCATCCACCAAAACGAGCACGCGGCTGCCTGCTCCATAGCTGTATCCGCTGCCCCCGCGGATGCTCGGTTGCCCGTCAAGGATTTCCACTCCGGGTGTTTGCCCGATAATTTCTTCCAAAGAAGTGGTATTGTTGTTTCTTATCCGCTGTGGTTTGATGATATTCATAGAAACCATCACATCCGACAGGCTCTGCTTATATCTGCTGGCACTGACCACGATCTCATCCAGCACCGTAAACGAAGGTTTCATTATGAAATCAAGCAGGATTGTGTCCCTGTCCACGATATGGATAGTTCTTCGTTCAGATTGATACCCAACATACCGGCAGATCAGATGTACCTGGTATCCTGTGGTGGTGATCTGGTATTTACCGTTGGTATCTGAGATTGTGCCGGGACCATCATCAATGATAACGGCAGCACCAATAAGGGGTTCACTGCTGAGGGAGTCAGTTATGCTTCCTTTAATTACAACCTGTACCTGGCTGTGGGCAATAAATAGGTTCAGAAGAATAAGCAGGATGATGGTATATCTTTTCATTGGCAATTCGCTGCTTGCCAGCAAATTTATGAAAGTATTGTGTACCGGGACATTCTCACTGTGTATTATTCATTCTAACTCAGCGTAATTAACTCAGTTGCTAGCTATTGAAATATAAAACAACTACTTGAAATTGTAAAAATCAAGCTATACTAACAATTTCAGGGGTGATATTAAACATTGATAAATATAAAAAACCTTTAGTGAAATATTTGGGGGAGGATTTTTCAAAAAAATACGGAGGATAATATATTCAGCTCTGATAACACGTTCACGATAAGGCATTGCTGAACCTATTTGGACTTGTTATAAAACATGAACAGAACATTTGCCAATAACAGGGCAGGGATTTATCATTGAAAAGTTTTAGGTCAATAAAGGACGAATTACGTAATTTCGATACTAAAGAAATTAAAATAAATAGATTTATGAAATGGATAATGGAGGCAGATAGAGACATAACCTTACCAACTTTCAAATAATTGAGACATCTAAATTTCAGAGAAATGTTGAAACTTCAAGTCCAATGCTGTTCAGTAATTTCTACAGAATATCAGTTAATTAGATAAAGTGGTTTCCGTCAAGGTTCCCCAGGATTGAAAAGAATCCTGAATTGCGAATTTAGCGATCAGTATAATAATATATGGCTACCTCCCGGATTACATTGCGAAATTTCATGTCCTGGTGAAACTCCACAACCATCCTGTCAAGCATTTCATCTTTGATTTTGTCCTGTTCCATGTAATTTAATGACAGAATTGTAACCTTCCCAGAAAATGTTGATTCACCCTTTTTCGAACCGTGTACTTCTAGATAATTCTTTCATTATTCAGGATAGACATTAAGGTTAGAAGGCAAGATTATACCTATCAAATAATCCTGCCCTGAAGTGCAACGAGTAATTAAATTAATGGGCCTTCAGGTTGTTCACCATAAATTTCAAATAAACGGAGGATTATTTATCAATCAACGCCTTATTTTCTACCCGAAAAAGTCTGGATTGTTTTGAAAACATATAGATTAAAAACATAAGAATAGTGAAATTAAGAAGATTCTTTAGCAGGTTATATGGAATAATCCGGCCCATTTGCCCTTAGCCATATTCCATTCCTGGATTGCCTCGGGTGTTGGTAACAGTTTCACTTTACAATTCTTCTGCCGGAAGAAACCGGTTGCTTCCTGTGATAGCTCGGCTACCCCGTACTGACCGGAACCAATGATGATCCCATCCAAACCTTCCTGGTAAACATAATCTGCTTCATCCAGGGAAATTGTATGCGAAGTTCCGTAAACCGCTTTTGACAGCTTCTTTTTTCGCTTTTTAACCTTACCCTCAAGGGTAATTATGATATCGTGATTATAGAATACCTCTTCAACGGTAATTGATCCGAAAGATGAATTATTAATGACCGGATACATAGTTAATAAGTATGGCTACATTTTCAGGCTCCGGAATCAGACTCCAATTTTAACTCTATAAGGACAATTTCAGAGACTATAAATATTCAAAACAGGCTTCTATATTATCTTTGTTCAAGACTAAGGAATGGTTAGAACTGAAAACTTAATCAATTTGAAATTTATTATATTGAAAAATCTATTGTTATTAATTTGTATCATTCTAAATTCATTTACTGCTCAATTGCAAAATTTATTTTTCCCCAGTCCGGAAAAATCGGTAGAAATAATAACACAATTACTCAAAAGCGAAAACTGGTCGACTTTAAGTAATTATTATTACACTATTGGTGTGAATCAAGAGCTGATTGATTCTATAATGTCGGGAGAGTATTTCCTTAGGAGAGAAATGCCTGAAGTAGCTCATCCTGCCGGTTTCTGGAAATATAGACATCCATTTCCTCCAGGCTTTAATTATTCCTCACATGAGAAAATTAAAGAGAACCTTATTAAAGTAAATCTGATTATTGAAATAGATCAAGGTGAAGGTTTGACTCAGGTTGGGAAGGCCTCTTTTTTATTGAAAAAATTTCATGAAGGTTATAAAATACTGCCAGAACAGCCCCAGGAAGAAACACGCATTAATTAATAACTGATATACAAAGCTGGCCTTTTTGTGCGTTGTCAGCTATATCCGAACTTTTTCAGATTAATAAATTGAACTTTTAATAAACAAATATTAGTCCGTTTTTCAGAGCAAAAATCAAATAATTAAAACCCTTTAACGGGACCCAAACCTTAAACCATGACCAAAACCATCTGGCAGGAATTTTTTGACAGTCACGCCCCGGAGTACATGAAAAATGTATTCACCGGGAATACTGACTTCGAAATCGAGTTTATAATCCGGGAATTGGGACTGGCACCCGGTGACAGGATTCTCGATGTAGGCTGCGGCACCGGTAGGCACAGTATACCTCTTGCTCTTTATGGTATCAGTGTAACTGGACTGGATCTTTCCGAAGGTATGCTTGCCCAGGCCAGGGAATATGCTCAAAAGGAAAAAGCAAGCCTGGAACTTGTGCAGGGAGACGCTACCCGTTTCAGTTTTCCTGAACCATTTGATCATGCCATCTGCCTTTGTGAAGGTGCTATGGGACTTCTGGGCTCTGATGATGATGCCGGGGGAAGAGACCTCCTGATCCTGCAGAATATCAGCAACAGCCTTCGTCCCAAAGGAAAACTCTTGATGACAGTTCTCAACGGCTTGAAGAAGATTCGTGAGCACAGCCCGGAAGATATTGCCAATGGGATTTTTGATCCTGTTCACCTGGTTACACATGAAAAGATGGGCATTTTTCAGATACCGGTTTACAAATTCATTGAGTTTTAATCATTTTCATCCACAGTTGAGCCGTTCGGATCGATATTGATACATTGTGCTCATTTTCCAGATACGAGACGAGTAATTTTCCGCTCCACCTGGGTTTTTTATACCCTATTCTATGGGGCGGCTTAGCCATAATTTTCTTAAGCTGTTTCTTCAGCAAGGGTGTTAATTGAGATTCGCGTCCCTGAAAACTGTGTGACACTAGCCCGTTAGGGCCTTTTGATACTACTAAATTCCTCCAACGCCTGACACTTTCCCGTGTTACATTAAACATTTTGCACACCTCTGTCATACTATTGCCATTACATAACGCAATTAATATTTGACACTTAATTGCTGCTTTTCTACTGCCGTCCTGTTTAATCCACGCTTCTAATTCACCTGGATTAAGTCCTTCTACTTTAACTGGTCTTCTTGATATTACCGTCATAATTCAAATATAGCAATTATTATTTTGAAATTAAAGTTATTTTAGCTATATATGTCATTTATATACACGTGTATATACTATCATAATGCACAATATGAATGATATAGATATAAATCATGCTAATTGCGATGTTTCAGTAAAGTTTTATCGCCGTAAGGATTTAACCGTGGAAACCAGGCTTTATATAGCTTTCATGGCGCTTCTGTGCAATAGATGGGGCTTAATTACCCAGATGGCAAAACAATATGCAATATCGAGAACCTTTATTTACATGCTTCAATCACAGCTAAATACGGCAGTTGAAGATTACTTCTATGTAGGAAGCGCACCCTCTAAGAAAGAACTTACCATCAAGGGAAAAGAAAAATCGCTGGAATATGCTCTCTTGTTACGATTAGAGGGAAAATGCAGTATCCCTTCAATATCGGATATCCTGAAAAGGATGGGGTTCGCAAACAACTCCGTTGGAACAATCAGTCAAACCCTCAGCGAGCTGGGAAGATACTTGCCAAATACATTGGAGATTGACAATGATGCAACATTGTATGTTTATTTAGCGGCTGATGAAATGTTCTCGCATTCGATACCGATTTTAATCTCTGTTGATCCGATAAGCTCTGCCATATTAAGAATTGAATTGGCAGAATCCAGGAAAACGGAAGACTGGATAAATCATTTCAATAAACTCAAAGAAAACGGTATTGAGGTTGTTTTGGTAACCAGTGATGAAGGACAAGGTATTTGCTCGGCAACCGGTTCAGTTTTCCCAGGAATTAACAGGCAGCCCGATACCTTCCATGCCATCTCTCATCGCCTGGGCAAATGGGTAAACAGCCTGGAGAAATCTGCTTATGCTGCCATGGCAGAAGAATATCATTGCCTGGAAGTATTTGAGTCGGCAAAAACCGAACAAGTAATACAAAAAAGAATGGATGCTTACTTTGATGCAAAATTAAAAGCACAGCAGGCGATAATGCTTTATGAGATTTACAAATTCCTTTACCATTGTATAATTAACCATCTGCAAGTATTTGACAAGGAGGGTAATCCATGCGATAGAAAAACGGCCGAAGAAAATATACGTATAGCCCTGGATTACATGATCGGCTTGCCTGTCAATAAGATTAAGAAAGAAGTCAATACAATTTATAATCTTTTAGATGACCTTCTTGAATATTTAGACACCGCAGGGGAAGTGGTCATAAAACTTAATGCCATGAGCATCTCACCATACATTATCCAGGCTTTTTCATTAGCATGGCAGGCTCAAAAGAATGCGATTAAAGCCAAAAAATCTGAAAGGCGAAAGTATTTTGTGAACAAAGAAAAAGAACAATTAGAAATGATTAGAATGATATTAGGCGATGATTTTGAACCGTTTAAAACAACTGTGTTTCTTGAATTGGATAAAATCATACAAAGCTCCGCTATTGTTGAAAACATAAATTCAATTGTCAGGACATTCCTGAATACATCGAGAAACAGGATCAACCAGGAAATACTGAATCTAATAATGTTTTATCATAATCATCGCAGATATAAAGCAGGAAAAAGAAAAGGAAAAACACCTATGGAATTACTAATAGGGGCAAGACAAGAAAAAGACTGGCTGGAAATGTTGATGGATATAGAAAAGAAACAAAAGATACTTTCACTGGCAGCATAAGCATAAGACTTATTGCTGACTTCTGAGAAAATAATTGATTTTTGCAGGAATGGTGTCTCCTGAAACTTAATGCTCGCTATATTTGTTAACTACTTTAGTGGGATTTTGAAAAATGCCAAAAGATGCAGATTGAAACCGAAGGGATTAACAAAGAAATCATTGTCCGGGAGAAGGGTTTTACTGCGGGTGAACTTCATCAACTTTTTAACCGTGCAGGAATGAATATCATACATCTATGGGGAGGGACTGCCGGCAGTTGGAACAAGCAGGTTCTTGATATGGATGAATACGAAATAATGGTTATCGCAGAAAAAATTCTGCAGTAAATCTTTTGTATCTTGTAAAAAATTTCAGCTTATGTCCCTGGTAATTGAAGAATTAGATATTGAGAAGTTCATCGTGGTTGGAGACCGGGTCCTGATTAAACCCAGATCGCCCCAGGAAAAAACCAGGACAGGCCTGTACCTGCCCCCCGGGGTTCAGGAAAAGGAGAAAATCCATCAGGGATACGTAGTAAAGGTTGGTCCCGGATACCCCATCCCTGCAATCAATGAGGCTGATGAACCCTGGAAAGACCGCAGCGAGGAAGTCAAGTATGTTCCCCTCCAACCAAAATCCGGTGACCTAGCTGTCTATCTGCAGAATAGCGGATTCGAAATAGAGTTCAGGAAAGAGCGGTATATTATCGTACCCCACTCCGCCATACTGATGCTTATTCGGGATGACAAACTTTTTGATTGATTTTTGTCCGAGGTAAAACCTGATCCGATTAATCCTTTATGGGTGTAAGGACTATTTACCAAGATTTTCTACCAGTTGATTCAGCTTTTTCTTTGCTTCTTCGGAATCTGCTCCTTCAATAATCCCGGCCATGTAAGTCCCGATGAGCACAACGGGAATATCCCCGTTGTATTTATCAGTAATGGTAAAGGAAGATTCCTGCTCAGGATCAATATCCTGTTTGGTAAATTTCAGGTAGGCCCTGACCATATCAAGCATTTCATTCCTATCCTTCCCGCTGATTATAAACAACTTGTAACCTCCCTCGTATTCTGCAGTAAAAGCTGAGTGTAAAAAATTGAATCCTATGAAATTTTCCCTGGTATAATGGTCCATGTTTTCCAGTTTTCCCTCAGGGGGAAATGCCGCCAGCAAACCGGGCCATTCATTATTATGTCCAATATGACCGGATAAAGCCTCTGCAATTAATTTAAGTGATTCCTGCACATCCTCACCTGAGTCGGTTGAGTACAACTTGACATAAAACTGGCCAGTAAAAAAATTCAAAACCCCCTCATCCAGGTATCCCTGTATTCCAACAGGAATGAAACTGTACTCCGCACTTCTTTCCGAGGAATAGATCCCAAATGCATTTTCAGTACTGCTGTGTCTGTAGAGCTCCGCATGTATGGTTGTTCCGGCCTTGTTTTTATAATCGGCAAGGTGCAGGTCAACAAAATCATAGCTTACATATGATTCCGCAGCCCCGTTTATCAGGTCCCACAGATTATCCGGGGTATATACTTTTGATGAGACATCGAGTCTCCATCCCTTAAGCTTGGGAAAGCTGACCTCATCGCCTGACGCAATGCAATTAATAGTAAAGATTAAGCCAAGAAAGATGGAAATAAATACAGGTTTTTTCATTATAAATTTTTCTATATCAAACAATAAAATCCTCCGGAACATCAATTAGCCTGCTGACATTTTTAACTCGATCAGCAACTGGAAATCCCTTGGCACAGCTCACAGAACATTCAGTGCATCCTTTGCATGGATCAGACTGGACCCTGTACTCATCCAGTGTATCCCTGGCTTTTTGCATTTCACCATAACCGTATGCGTACATATATGAACGCATGATCTCTGGTATTGGTAAACCTTTCCTGCATCCTGAAAGACACTGGGTACATCCCTGGCAATATAGTCCCATTTCCTCACCAGCCAGTTCAAGTTCTTTCATTTCCTCGATTGTCAGCTCAAGGTCAGTCATGATTTCAATATCCTGCTCCAACTCGTCGAAAGTGGTAAACCCTGGTATACATGTAGTTACGTGAGGGTCTCTTAATGCCCATTTTAATGCCGCCTTACCATTTACAGGCTTCTGCTTTTCCTCATCGAGAAAACCACCGGCCATATTTTTCATCCCGATAATTCCGATGCCTGCCTTTGCAGCGTCTGCAATTGCTGAGCCTATTTCGGCCCTGTGATCCTGTTTGAAATTGTAGGCAACGGTGATTACATCAATAACTCCGGTTTCAATTGCAGCCCGGATTACTTCAGGCTCATTCTTGTGGGTAGACACTCCAATAAACCTGGTTTTGCCGTCCTTTTTTGCCTGTTGAAGGGCAGTTATGGTCGGTTCATGAAGAACCCCGGCACGGCTGCTGGCGACATGATGCAGCAAAATGTCTACGTAATCGGTTTGTAATCTTCCCAGGCTGGTTTCAAACATCTCCAGAAATGATTCCTTTGTGGCGCCCGGGCCATAGGAATCCGTTTCCCTATTGCGGTCTCCCGGCAGAACTTTGGTCTGGATAATGATCTTATCCCTGGGATAATCTTTAAAGACATCTCCCAGCATTTCTTCATTCTTCCCTTTTTGATATCCGTATGCAGTATCAAAGAAAACAATTCCGGAATCCATTGCTGCCGTTACCAGCCTTGGATTATCGGCCCGCATTACGCCCATGGAGAGAACAGGGAGCTGCAGACCTGTTTTCCCGAGCGTTCTGGTAATAACCTTTTCATTACCTCCCGTTGGGGTAGTACTTGAGATAGCCGGTTTTGCGATCAGCGCTCCTCCCGCTCCTATCAGGGATGATTTCAGAAAATTGCGACGATTAAATTTACCCATGAAAATATGATTTAATGAAGATTAAAAATAATCAGGAAAGCTTTCAGGGTATGTTAATAAACTGCAAAAAACCACCGCAGCTATTAATTCGTAACAATTCTAAATAAATAGGATGCTCAGAGTACTATCTCAAATGTACTCCCTTTGTTGGTGCTGGAATTTACATTAATCGTACCCCCATGCATCAGGACCACCTGTCTTGAGAGACTGAGTCCGATGCCGGACCCTTTTTCCTTCGTGGAGAAAAAGGGTACGAATATTCTGTCAAGCATGTCCGCTGGTATGCCCTTACCATTGTCTTTAACCCCTATGAGAACCTTGTTGTCTGTCCTGGCTTCAATTTTAAGATTTATTTCCGGATCGCTTTTTTCCTCCACTGCCTCAACGGCATTGCGGATCAGATTAATAATTACCTGTTCCAACAGATCTATATCTGCCTTAAAGTATTCCGGTGCTTTATCTATGTCTATACTAAACCTTATCCGGCCGGTTTCAAACTGGGCTTTAAACAATATTCCTATTCTTTCTGTGAGAGCCTTAGTCTTTATCTCCGTTATGGTTGGTGATGGAATTCTTGCCAGGTTTTGGTAAGCTTCTGTGAATTTTAATAGTCCCTCGCTTCTCTCCTGAATGGCTTCCAGTCCCATTCCAAGCTTCTCCTTCAGATTCGTCTGATCTGCATCCTGGGTAGATTTTACCAGGTCATGTTTCAGCACCACCTACAAACACTACCACCTGACAGAGGAAAATGATACCACCCTCTGGGATTATCAGTAGTATCAATACTTTCCAACAATGCAAAAAAGTTTAATAGTGATAGGATGTTTACAAATCGGAAACAGGATTTAATAT
>DRHS01000247.1 GCA_011053095.1 Bacteroides sp. | reverse complement strand
TAATTGCACACGATTCATGCCATTCTTGTACTCTCCATCAAAAATAGCTTTTTCAACTACATCAAAATCTTTCCTATTCGCAACAAAATCTATATCATTTATATCAAAAATCAGTACTTTTTGTCCGGTGAGTGATTTTAAGTATTCAAAATAACCCTCCTGAATCTTTATAAGATACTCTCTATCAATATTTTTTTCGTAATCCCTTCCTCTCATTTGGATATTCTCGATAAGTTTTTCTACTCTTACATGTAAATAGATGTAAAGTTCCGGTTTTGGTAATTGCTGATGAATAATATCAAAAAGAGTTCTGTAAAGATTAAACTCATCCGCCTGAAGGGTTACCTGTGAAAAAATCAGTGATTTACTGAAAAAATAATCTGCCACTGTAAAACTCTTGAAAAGGTCGGGGGATGTCAGTTCCCTGTGCAACTGATGATACCTGGAAGCAAGAAAGGACAACTCAAGGGGAAATGAAAACCGGCCGGGATCTTTATAGAATTTCGGCAGGAAAGGATTTTCTGCATACTGTTCCAGTATCAGCCGGGCATTGTATTTCTCGGCGATCATAGCCGATAAGGAGGTTTTGCCTGCCCCTATATTACCCTCAATCACGAGGTAATTATATTTGCTTTCGGATATGCTCATCCCGGAGAAAAATCTTATTAATAGACTGGTTCAACTTCAAGGTTCCAGAAAGCAAAAGAATATATATCACCAACCAGTTCAATGGTTTTGCTGATTGGTTTTCCGGCCCCATGGCCTGCATCAGTCTCAATCCGGATCAGAACCGGATTAGGTCCTTTATAATGTTCCTGCATGGTGGCTCCGTATTTAAATGAGTGGGCAGGTACTACCCTGTCATCATGGTCCGCTGTTTCTATCATCACTGCCGGGTAATTCAGACCCTCTCTGATATTATGCAGAGGGGAATACTTATAAAGGTACTCGAACTGCTCGGGATCATCACTTGAGCCGTAATCAACTGTCCAGTAATACCCGATGGTAAACTTATGAAAGCGAAGCATATCCATAACCCCTACGGCAGGAAAAGCGACCTTAAAAAGCTCCGGCCTCTGGTTAATTACAGCTCCTACCAGTAGTCCCCCGTTCGACCCGCCCCTTATGGCAAGCTTATTAGCCGATGTAAATTTATTATCGATGAGGTATTCTGCTGCTGCAATGAAATCATCAAAAACATTCTGTTTATTCAGTACCATACCGGCTTTATGCCATTCTTCACCATACTCTCCTCCTCCGCGGATATTTGCAAGCGCATAGATCCCTCCATTCTCAAACCATATGACCCTGGAAGCACTGAAATATGGTTTTTCTGTAACATTAAAACCACCGTATCCATAAAGCAATAAAGGATTTTTACCATCCAGTTCCACATCTTTTCGGTGGACAATAAACATTGGTACTTTAGTCCCGTCCTTACTGGTATAGAAGACCTGTTTGGTTTCATAATCAGAATCATCGAAATCTATTTCTGTTTTATAATACTCCCCAGTGGAGCCGGTTTCAAGGTTATGGCTGAGTATTATCGGGGGAACTGTGAATGACTCAAAGGAGTAAAACAGGAGGGGATCATCTTTATCCCCATGCAAAGAACCAACAGTTCCCGGGGCTGGAAGCATAATATCACTTATGAAGTCCCCTTCAGTACTGTAAACAGCAAGGTAGTCTTGCGCATCCTTCATATACTGGACTACCAGTTTACCTCCCGACACGCCTGCATCAGATATCACCCTGTCTTCCTGTTCAGATACTACATCATACAAGCCTGCACCGGAGTCTTTCAGATTCAATGCCGCAATCTTGTATTTGCCTGCATCTTTGTCCGTATGAAGGTAAAGGATGTCTCCCAGAACTGCAATGGGACTATAGTTATAATCAAATCCCTTCAGAATTTCCGTGAAATGCCAGTTTTTCTCACTTAGATCGCATGCAATTATGGCGCTCCCACTGGTACTTTCAAAGGCATACAAAATAAGATATTTGCTGTCCTTGCTCCTGATCGGGGCATAGGAGAGGTCATTCCGTCCCGGGTCCCAGTAAACCATTTTGTCCTGATCCTGGGAGTTGCCAATTTTATGGAAGTATACCTTGTTATTCAGGTTCTTACCAGAAAGTTCCTCTCCCTCACCAGGCTCCTCAAACCGGCTGTAGAAAAAGCCATCTCCATACCATGCAACGGATGCAAACTTGGTCCATTTAATATGGTCCTCAAGATCTTCACCGGTTTCCATTTCCTTCACAAATACCTCCTTCCAGTCAGAACCTGCCCGGGCAATGCCGTATGCGGCGTATTTACTGTCATCAGACAGCGTAAGGCTGGTTACTGCAACGGTTCCGTCCTCGGAAAGCATATTTGGGTCCATAAAGACTTCAGGCTCATCCTTGATGCTCTTCATTATATAATACACATCCTGGTTCTGCAGCCCGTCATTCTTTTCCACGAAATAGTATTCTCCGTCTTTCCAGGGTACCCCTGACTTGGGATAATTGATAAGGTCGGTAATCCTTTCCTTCACTTTTTCCCTGTATGGTATCTGATCCAGGTAGGCAAATGTAACCTCGTTCTGAACCTTCACCCATGCTTCTGTTTCATCCGAACGGTCATCCTCAAGCCAGCGGTAGGGATCCTCTACCTTGGTACCATGGTAATCGTCAACCGTATTGTCTTTACGGGTCTCGGGGTAATCAAATTGTTTTGGCGTACATGCTAATAATGAAGTCATTGCAAGAATAGTTAGTATTTTCTTCATATTGCTTAGGTTTATGTGAACGGGGGACATAAATATACAAAAAAAGAAAACCGCCCTGATGCTCTCAGAACGGCTTATAAACAGGTTGTATAATATGATGTTCCGGCTTTACCTAAGCTGTGAGGCCGGCCATTTCAATAGTAGTAATTACTCGGGCTTTCTGTCTCTGTGCTCCGGCCTTCCACCCCTGTCATTCCTCTGATCATTACTGCGCTCAGGCCTCGGAAAAAGGACTTTGCGGGAAAGTTTCAGGTTACCGTTTTTCGAATCAACATCGATCAGTTTAACTTCAAGCTCATCTCCGACCTTCACAACATCTTCCATTTTCTCAACCCTGCTCCAATCCCACTCGGAAATATGAAGCAGTCCCTCCTTACCAGGCATGATCTCTACAAAACAGCCAAAGGCTACAACACCCTTAACCTTGCCTTTATAAATCTCGTTGACCTCTGGTTCTGCGACAATCTCGTTAATCTTTTGAAGAGCAGCATCGATAGATTCCTTATTATTTGCAAAAATATCGATAACTCCTCTGTTGTCAATTTCCTCAAGTACGATTGTGGCTCCCGTTTCGGCCTGGATACCCTGAATGATTTTTCCACCGGGACCAATAACAGCACCAATAAGATCCTTATTGATCGATATCTGGACCACCCTTGGAACATGTGGTTTGAAATCTTCATTCGGTTCGGCAATAACCTCAGCCATTTTATCCAGTATGTGCAGTCTTCCTATTCTTGCCTGCTCAAGTGCTTCCTCAAGAATCTCGTAGGGAAGTCCGTCTACCTTGATATCCATCTGGGTAGCGGTAATCCCGTCCCGGGTTCCGGCAACCTTGAAGTCCATATCTCCAAGGTGATCTTCGTCTCCAAGGATGTCAGATAATATTGCATATTTCTTTGAACCACCCTCGGTTATCAGTC
This sequence comes from Bacteroides sp., assembly GCA_011053095.1. Taxonomy (GTDB): domain Bacteria; phylum Bacteroidota; class Bacteroidia; order Bacteroidales; family SM23-62; genus SM23-62. The sequence goes on along the minus strand of DRHS01000247.1, from coordinate 298 downwards.
CCATTGCAATCCCTGAAACGGGCTTCTTGATCTTTATTCCGCAATCCATCAGTGCCAGGGTACTGGCACAGACAGTTGCCATTGATGAAGAACCGTTTGACTCAAGGATATCAGACATAATCCGTATAGCATAGGGATTGTCTTCTCCGGATGGCATTACCTTCTTAATAGCACGGTGTGCAAGATTTCCATGTCCGACTTCACGTCGGCTGATACCACGTATCGGGCGGGCGTCACCGGTTGAAAACGGCGGGAAATTATAATGCAGGGTGAACTTTTCTGTTCCCTTCATGAGTAC
>DRHS01000246.1 GCA_011053095.1 Bacteroides sp. | reverse complement strand
GTATTTTACCCGTACAACCGGGATTAAACAGGATACTCAGTGGTCTCAAAAGGCTTTTCCTTTTGGATAATCTCAGTCCGGTTTTGTTGGCAGCCAGACTTTCATTTGACCCTTACCGCGATGATCTGCTTGGGGGAGTGGTAAACATAACCGGAACAGCTACCTTACCTGCCGATGGACTGGAAATTGATATAACAGCCATTCCTTATTACACATGGAGCAACCGCGGTAAGGGTCAAATGAAAGTCTGGCTGCCAACAAAACCGGACTGAGATTATCCAAAAGGAAAAGCCTTTTGAGACCACTGAGTATCCTGTTTAATCCCGGTTGTACGGGTAAAATACTGATAAACAGGAGATAATAAAAAAAATGAGTGACAGTTTTTATTTGCATAATAATGTCATAACTTGTTTTAGAAATTTTCGACCCTCATGACTGAACGCGAGAAAATACTTGTTCGACTTATGAAAGCTGGCAATAGCTATGCTTTTGAACAACTGTATTTCAGTTACAGCAAGAAACTATACAATTTTGCCCTCAGCGTTCTGAGATGCAGGGAAGATGCCGAGGGTATAGTGCAAAATGTTTTCGTGAAGATCTGGGAAACCCGGTCTGAGATTAATACAGAGCTGTCTTTTGGGGCTTTTATATTCCGGATTGCAAAAAATATGATGCTCAATCAATTAAAGAAAAGGATCAACGAGAGGCGGTATATAAATTATCTCCTTACTACGCCGGAAGGAAGTCCCCTCTCAGTGGAAGATGAAATCAATTTTCTTGAACTGAATGTCGAAATTGAAAGCATCGTAGGTGAGCTGCCTGAAAAAAGAAGGGAAATATTCAGATTGAGTCGTGAAGTGGGACTGACTTACAGGGAGATAGCAGAAAAAAAGAATATTTCAGTTAATACGGTAAACACCCAGATCAGTAAATCATTGGAATACATCCGGGATCGATTGGCGTGTAAGTTCTATGTTATAGACAAAACTTAGGATTAGGCTTCATTCTTCAGGTCAATAGTTTCAATGTTCCCGGCAATATGATTTCCAGATAAAAGTCCATTGCAAGGGCAGGATTATCTTACTTTCAGAATTTTTTTTATTATTCCTTCACTGATTAGTCTGGGTTAATTGTATATACTATATAAAACAATAACACGAATGACATTTTCTCATAGGTTTATATATAGGTTAGTTAGGTTGGAATAAAAGTACCCTGGGCAGGGTACTTTTATTTCTAGCATAAATAAAACAACTCAAATATACCAGACAGATATTATATCATTCTTCAACATTTAAACGCAAATGCCCTCCTCTCAACACATAAAAAGACTGCTTGATGAATTTATTTCTGGGAAGATCACACCTGAGGATGAAAATGATTTGTTTGATTTTGTAAACAACCATGATATAGACAGTACTCTCATTGCATGGATGTACAAGAAGTGGACTGATTCACCGAAAAGATCCGTCGGATTTCATTCAGAGGGGGCCAATGAAAAAATTCGCAGGAAACTTAATCTCCCTGACAGGAGTTCCAGAGAAGAAAGAGAATACGCAAATCATGTAATTGAATTGGAAAAGCGGAAAAAAGGCAGATTTATTCCGCAGATTTTCAGAATTGCAGCTGTACTTGCTTTGGCTTTGATCGGTTCCTACCTTGTATTAATGCGTTCAGGTTACTTCACAACAATGCCATTGAAAGAATCATATTCCGAGGTCTTTGCCAACAACGGCTCTAAATCGACAATAGTTTTACCAGACAGCAGTATCATAATACTAAATTCGGGTAGTTATCTCAGGTATCCGGTTAATTTCCATGGAAAGAACCGGTGGGTTTATTTTGAAGGAGAAGCATTTTTTAATATAAAAACTGGAAAAGCTTACCCCTTTTATGTAAATACCGGTAATATTTCCATCAGGGTAACAGGAACAGAATTCAATGTGAAATCGTTTCCTGAAGATCAATTTATTGAGACAACATTAATTTCCGGTAGCATAATTATTGAAGAACTTGACGAGAAAAAACAATTAATAAATCAGATCTTCCTGAATCCGAATCAATTTGCTGTCTACGATAAAAATACGAATAAGATAGAGGTTTCTGATCTCCTCATCGAGGATGAAATCATACCGAAACAAGCCGTTCGAGTTGAGCATGAACCAGCAGTTCTAAAAACTCCCCAGATCACCGTAGCCTGGAAGGATGACAAATTTGTGTTTTACAATGAAAGCCTGGAGGAGATTGCAATCAGGATGGAGCGATGGTATGACACTAAAATAGTGATACAGGACGAGGAGTTGAAGAAATACCGGTACAGCGGGACATTTGAGGATGAAAATATCGAACAGGCACTGGATGCATTGAAACTTGCCGCTTCATTTGAATTCCAGATCAATAATAACCAAATAACAATTAAGAGATAAACCTGAACCTAAGCTATTAAACCTATTAAAAAAATATGCCTATGACCTGAAGACCTTTTCAAAAAAAGAACCGGAAAACGCCTCACGTCTTCCGGCTCAATTACATGTGCAATTACCTATTATATAACTAATTAACACCTTGTAAAGATATGAAAAAATTATCAACTAAACACCGGGCGCAAAAATATAACAGCGCCTGGAAAATTCTGCTAATTATGAAATTATCCGGAATATTGTTGTTGACCAGTTTTCTTCAGCTGTCAGCATCAGGCTTTCCCCAGGCTAACAGGGTAAATCTGGAACTGGAGAATGCACCTTTTGAGGAATTTATAGCAGCCATAGAAGATCAGTCAGATTACCGCTTTATTTATCTGAATGAGAACATCAGCGATAAATTAATCAGTGTAAGGGCAAAACGGACACCTGCTGCTAAACTAATGGATAAAGCATTTTCTGAAGCAGGGATTGAATACAGGATAGTATCTGAAAACCTGGTCGTTATTACGCCCATTACGCCCAATACCGTCAATGCAAGTGTTGCATTGCAGACCCGGACAATTAATGGAACAATAACCGATGAACAAGGCGAGCCTTTGATCGGGGTAAGTATTAGCGTAAAAGGTACCACTGTTGGAACAATAACTAATGTCGAAGGAAAATATGAGCTCGCAGTTCCTGACGATGCTGAAATGCTTTGGTTTTCCTATGTGGGCATGGTCACACAGGAAGTTGCCATCGGCGATCTGACTATCATCGACCTTGCCATGGCATCCGAATATCTGGGACTGGAAGAAGTTGTGGTTGTCGGCTATGGGACCAAGAAAAAGGTTAATCTGACGGGTGCAGTTTCAGTTGCCGATAAGGAGCTTATGGAGAATAGACCGATTAGCAATGTTCAGCAGGCATTGCAGGGACTGGTTCCCAACCTGCTCATTGCACCTACTAATGCAGGTGGAGAGCCCGGTTCGGATATGAGCATGAACATCCGTGGCTTGACCTCTTTTGCAGAGCTTGATGAAGAAAGTGATCCATGGGATGATGAATCAGGGAAAAGTGCTCCTTATGTTTTGGTGGATGGAATTCCCATGGGGATAAACGATATCGATCCCAATGATATCGAATCTATTTCCGTTCTGAAAGATGCTGCATCAACCTCTATTTATGGAGCACGGGCAGCTTACGGGGTCATCCTGATTACAACAAAAAAAGGGCAAACCGGTGCAAGCGTCAACTATTCGACGAACTTTGGATGGAGCTCTCCAACCATTTGGCCTGCTATAGAGCAAGGCATGGAGTGGGCACATGCATTGAACGATGCAAGACGCAATTCCGGCGGTTCACCACACTATAATGACGATGCCCTTAACCGGCTAGCTCAGAATTTAGTGGAACCGGGAAGCGCACCAGGCATGTTACCCAATGCTAGCGGCCTGGGTTGGGACATCATGAATACGGGGACCAAAGGTGTGGCGAATGATGACCTGACTTCGAAGATTGTAAATCAATGGGCCCCCAGGATGAAACATAACCTTAGTGTATCCGGTGGAACAGAAGCGATCAGTTATTATGTATCCGGCGGATATTATCAAGAACAGGGACTGTTGAAATTCGGTAATGAATCTTACAAAAGGTATAATGTGGATGCAAAGATCAGCGCAAAAGTAACTTCCTGGATGCAGCTCTCCCTCCTGACAAAATACAAACACGGTAATGAAGATTTCCCAACGAATGCGAACTATGGACGTTCTTGGATCATGAACTGGATCGGAAAATTAAAACCAGGTACACCAGCAAAGTATCCCGGCTCAGATATCTGGCTTTCAAACACCCGGGTAGAGGAGTGGAAAACTAATCGGGAAAATATATTGAATAATCAGCTGGTTATTTCTCCCAGGATAATTCTTGAACCGGTGAAAGGTTGGGTAACAAATATTGAATTGAATTACAAAAGCAGTCAGAGGAACCATGCAACGCAAATTAAGCAATACCCATGGGTGAGGCCAAGCGGTGAAATAGCCTATAATCCACAAAGCCAGGCCTCAACTCAATACAGATCTGATTTAAAGACGAATACCTATCTGTCACCTAACATTTATTCGACGTATACACGTAGCTTCGGAAATCATAACCTGCATATTCTGGCAGGATATCAGCATGAAGTGTTTAACTACAACGGTCTGAAATCGGAAGCTTTTTATCTATTGAGTAATTCCGTTCCTTCCCTCAGCACCAGTGTTGGAGAGAAAACGACCGAGGACGACTTAGGACATTCGGCTACGCAAAGCTTATTTGGAAGAATAAATTATAATTTCTCTGAGAGATACTTGTTGGAAGTTAATGTAAGGGGGGATGGCTCTTCCAGGTTTGAACCAGATCAAAGGTGGGCCATATTCCCATCGGTATCAGCCGGATGGGTTATTTCCAATGAGGACTTCTTGGCGGGGCAGGGTCTGATAGATTTATTAAAAATCAGAGGTTCTTATGGTGCACTCGGCAACCAGAATGTCGACAATTATTTATATGTACCAACGTTGCCCGTTAAAGAGACTGACTATTGGTTGTTTAGCGGCGGACGAGCCTGGACTGTCGGTTCTCCAAACCTTACCAGTGTAAATTTAACCTGGGAGCAGGTAGCTACAGTTGATTTAGGACTTGATGTCTTGATGCTGGACAACAGATTAGGGTTCACATTCGGTGTATACGAATCTCGTACAACCAACCTGGTTGGACCGGGAGAGCCCCTGCCTGCAGTATTGGGAACAGATGTGCCAAAGAAAAACGAAGGAGAAATAATGACCCGGGGATGGGAGCTTGAGGCTTCCTGGAAAAACAGGATAAACAATTTCTCTTATGATTTCAGACTTGTAGTTTCTGATTATCAAAGTACCGTAGTAAGTTATAACAATCCAAATAAGTTGCTGAGTACCTACTACGATGGACAGAAATTGGGTGAAATCTGGGGCCTTGAATCCCCTGGTTATTACCAATCCCAAGGCGATATTGATGCTTATAATATGGATCAGTCGTATATATACACCGGTACCTGGTTTCCAGGAGACTCAAAATATACAGATCAGAACGGGGATCAGAAGATTGATATTGGAAATAATACCTATGATGATCACGGAGACCTGGTGGTTTTAGGAAACGACCAAACAAGATATATGTATGGACTTAATGCGAGTGCAAGGTGGAAGGGAATTGATGTTTTCATCCTTCTGCAGGGGGTCGGTAAAAGAGACCTTTATTTTACTAATGGTTCTTTCAGGGGGCCTGCAGCCGGACCCATGCATAACAATGTTCTAGAAGGCCATCTGGACTATTGGCGTGACGACACCAGCCCCTTGGGTGCCAATCCCGATGGCTATTTCCCACGCCCATATGCTCAGTATTGGGCGCAGAACGGAAAGAATTTCGAATATCCAACCGATCATCTTCTCCAGAATGGAGCTTTTTTAAGACTTAAAAATATCCAGGTTGGTTATACCATCCCTACCAGTATTACCCGGAAAATACACATGAAGAACGTAAGGATTTATTTTTCCGGTGAAAACCTTCTGACTTTTACAAAACTGATGTTTTATGATCCTGAAGCATTTGGAGGAAGATGGTATGGAATGGGCGATGCATATCCGTTAAGCAAGACATTGTCCATGGGATTAAGTGTTAACTTCTAAAAATTAATGTTATGAAAAAAATATTATATTTTATTTTAATATTATTTGGAATATTTATTTATTCCTGTGGAGAGGATTTTTTAGATAGAACTCCCCTGGATCAGATATCTGACCCTGATTACTGGAAAAGTGAAACTGACCTGGAGTTATACCTCAATAATTTTTATGATCTATTTGATGGATGGTGGGTTTCCGGTGGAGGTAAAGCTCCAACCTTTGACACAGGATCAGATCTTGTACTTCCGCCTGCCAATCAATATGGTTCAGACGATTGGACTCCCCGGATGGATGGCGTAGTACAGGTTCCGTCCTCTGGCGGAGGATGGAATTGGGGAAGGGTCCGCGACGTTAATTACTTTCTTGAAAATTCAGAGCGCGTTGTAGACGGAGGTCCCATGACTGATCATTTTATCGGGGAAGGTCATTGGTTCAGGGCGCATTTTTACTTTGAGTTATTTATAGATTTTGGAGACCTGCCGATCATAGACAAACCTGTGGGTGCGGATGATGATGATATATTATATGGTTCTCGTTCCTCAAGATCTGATGTAGCTGATTTTATTCTCAGTGATCTTGATATAGCCATCTCAAAAATGAAGCATGGAGATGAACTATTAGATCACAGAACCAGGATAGGTAAAGACATGGCTTTGCTGAGAAAAGCCCAGGTAGCTTTGTATGAAGGTACATGGGAGAAGTATCACCAGGGTACAGTCTTCGCAGGAAAGACTGATGGAACCGGATATTTGCAGCAGGCAGCAGATGCCGCCGAGCAGATCATTATTGATGGGAAGTATTCTCTTGTAACTGGAGATCCAAATTCTGTGTATTTCGAACTATTTAATCAGACGGATTACACAGGCAATCAGGAAGTGATGTTCTTCAAGCACTATGACCGGGAAACTTACGGGAGTGATTTCAGCAATCAATTATGGAATTGGCCAAATGGTTACGGGCTTACCCAGGATTTGACACGATATTATCTATGCAGCGATGGATTACCCACTGCCGTTAGCCCGCTCTTTGTGGGAGACAGCATATTTTCTCTGGTAGAGGTTGATCGCGATCCAAGACTCGCCCAGACAATAATGGTCCCCGGTGATATAAGAAGAATTGACGGCACGGATACAACATTCTATGATAATCCGGATTTATACAATTGCGGTACTGGTTTCGAATCACAAAAATTCCGCCTGATTCACACTGATCCTGTTGCGGGGACGAACAATCATAATGTGGATTATATTTTCGCGCGTTATGCCGAGGCCTTATTAATCTATTCTGAAGCCAAAGCAGAATTAGGGACATTAACTCAGGCTGATCTTGACATGACCATTAATC
>DRHS01000245.1 GCA_011053095.1 Bacteroides sp. | reverse complement strand
CTGATATTCTGGACAGCATCGTACCTGTTCCTGTTAAATTTTTTCTCAGGCTAACATGAAACAGGGCAGTATAGATATAATCGATTTTGAGAACACTGTTAGAGCTGGAGAAAAAATTTAACAGGAACAGGTACGATGCTGTCCAGAATATCAGGTGTTGAAGCAGCCTGTTTCCTGCAAGCCTGAGAAAAAATCTTCGGGTGGATGGTATAATTACTTTGATAAGCATTCTATAATTATCAGCTCAATTTAGTTATTCTTATTGAAACAAAAATCCGATCATGATCCCGGAACCGGCCCGATCTTCTTTAGAACATCCGGTTCAAATAATGCACCCTCCTCATCACTGTACTTCAAAACAAATTTCTGAAGGTCCTTCGTAGGAGCAGTCAGCAGGATTCCTCCAAAGGACATATGGTCAATCCTGATTTTATTCTCTTCGATCAGGTTCCCAAGGAAGCCAGGATCAAAAGCCCGGATCTCAAAGGAATCATTCTGAATATTAACCCGCATAAATGTATTGGCCTCAATCATATGCCAGCTCAGAAAACCATGTTGAAGCTCATAATCCTGAGGATGTATATTCATGTACATATACTCTCCCAGATTAAGCAGGTGCATCAGGAACTCGGCCTCAACGGTATCTGTTCCAACCAGTTGATGTATGGTTAACCTGTATTTTATGTTCCCGGTATCGGTATCCTCATCTGGTTCGGTCCAGGAGGGATTCATAAAATCGAACCCGGAGTGATGCTCAAGTCTTTCGATGGTCCAGATCCCAATATAATCAATACCGGCATCCCAAACTCCTTCAATCCTGGAATCAAAAATAATATCATCCTTGGTATAGAGTGGGAATAATGATGGTATACATGAGCCCGCCAGGAGAGCAAGGGCTACGATAAATAATATTGATTTTGTTTTCATTTTATTTTGTTTTAAAACTTAGTTTGCCTGAGCAGGGTATCGACCTCCATAAAAGTTGTTGAATCATTGGCATATTTTAAGATGAACTTCTGCAAATCTTCTGTTTTTGCAGTCAGTAAATAACGTATACCCATATCAAGATATGAGATCTTGATTTTGTTATCATCAATAAGTTCTTCAAGCCACTCCGGATCAAAAAAATGCAGGAGAAGCCAATCACTTTCTATCTCTGCCTTGGCAAAAATATGAGAGGGTGCCATGCTCATCTCAAGCATATCCGGTTCAATTGTGTAATTCACCGGGAAAAAATCAATATAGTAGTCTTCCCCAAGTTTTATCAGGTGGGTAGCAAACTCCTCGATCACACTATCTTCCATTACTGTAAGCCTGTAGGTATAGCCCGACTGGAAAGACTGCCAGTCCCCATCCAATCCCGGATCTGCACCCTTGGATACAAGCATAAATTCCCAGTAACTATCATCATCATCGGGCTCTCCAAACCTTCCAACAAGTTGATCGTTAAGCAACAGGTCCTTTTCCCTGTACAAAGGATAAAGGGAAGGAATACATGAAAATACAATCGCTGAGATTGCCAGGATCAGTAAAATTGTTTTTGGTTTCATAATTTTTGAATTTTGAATTCCTGATCGAAATAATTACAGATGAGCTTCAATAGCTAATTTTTTCGATGAACGCGCCCATTTACCCGTTGAATGAGAGCGGAATTATCAAATTCCCTATATTACAGCAGGCTTTATGCGGAACCAAAATATTATGATCCGAACTTCAATCCTGCTGGCTGCGTTACTGATCTTATCCATCGGATTGATGGGACAGTCAGCTGATAATAACTTCACCGAAAGTTCCTCTGAAAGTGATTCCGCAGGTACATCCCAAGCCACATCCCGGAGCACCCCGGTATCCACTTTGAAATTCGCCGGGTTCCCGATAGCCGGTTATACCCCGGAAACCCGCATAATGGGTGGTGTTTACACTCAGTTCCTCTTCGGTGATCCTGCCATTAAAAGGCCTTCCAGCGTGGGACTCAGCCTTCTGCTGTCACAGAACCGGCAATTCTCTATCAATG
>DRHS01000244.1 GCA_011053095.1 Bacteroides sp. | reverse complement strand
TATGTGAAAAGGAGTGCTGTTATGTAGAATGATTACAAATAAAATGGAGTTGAAATCACTAATTTTTGAAAAATTCAGTGATGAAGATAATATTGGCAAAAAAATTAACCATTATAACTTGACTTGGACAGGAAACCCTAATTAAAAGACGTCTTACAGATGCTGAAGTAACCGTTCTTACTCATGGAGGATATGGCACACATACTTCCACCCGTTGTCTTGGAAGGCCTGGCTGGGCAATAACTTCGTTCAATCACAAGGGACCCAGGAACTGGGAACCCTATTACAATGAGATCGCAAACGACAGAGCGAATATTTATCCAAACCCTGCTTCCGACTACATAATTATTCCTGATCAATACATGAACTTTGCTTATCGGATAGTGACCCTGAACGGACAACTGATTGATGAGGGGAGGGTAGGTACTGAACCATTAAATATTACGAGCTTCCATACAGGCCTCTATATTGTAGAGCTCCTGAATTTTTCAGAAAATAAAAGGTTTTCCTTAAGCGTCGTAAAAAACAGGTGAAGGCTATTAAACCTGTACGACACTGATTCATTCAAGATTCTGGCTTTTCTCAATTATTCCTTATGGATAACCTTTCCAAGCGAATGGCCGCTAATATTATTGTTCTCCAGTGTAACGGGAGGGGTATTTTTGTCGATGAAGATTCCTGCTTTTTGGGTCCCCTGTTCAGTATCCCGAATAATATTGTTTTTTAATACAATATCTTCAGCATTTCCGTATATCGCGAATCCATACATCCCGTCTTTTCTGCCATTGTTTTCTACCGTATTGTTAATGAATGTGTTACGATGAGGTGAGTTTTTTGAATCTTCACCTCTGAAAAATACTCCATCCCCTCCATTGTTATAAATGTGATTATTATCAAATATTACATCTGAATCCTTATGCCCGGTACTAATTCCGCAGTCTGCATTATGATGAAACTGGTTGTTTTCAACCAGGCTGTGCTGAACTCTCCAGCATATAAACAGTCCAACTTCATTGTGATGGCTGTTATTTCCGGTGATCAATGATTTTGGTGAACCGGATCCCGGATGCAGTCCCATATTAGTACACCCGCTTATTTCGCAATTCCGGACGGTAATATTTTCGGTGATCTGCCAGGTAATACCTTCCCCGTTAAAATCCCGGACATGGACATTTTCAACTGTTATGTCTTTGGATTTAATTATTGCTATTCCCCCTCCGTTGCATCCGTCAAGGGGATCATTATTCTCTTTATTTCCATCGATAGTAAAACCGGAAATGTGAACATTCCGGATCTCCATCGCAGAAACGCAGGATCCGGCATTGGTTACCATACCATTTTGTTCGCAATCATAGTCCCGTATCAGATAGGTATCAAAATATAGTACGTTATCTACGATATCCGTAATAACTCCCGTAGTCACATCCCAGCATGAACTGTTGTGATCATCTGTTACCTGGATACTCATTCCTGTTTCAAATCCCGACGGATCTTCAACCGTTACCTTCAACTCCCCAAAATCTGCATCAATAATGTACTTTGAATGGTATCCATCTATTCTTTTTAGAATGGTTTCAGGGCCGGATCCAACCAGTTTCATATCTGATCTGAGCCGAACTGGTGCCTTCATTCTGAATTCGCCAGGATTTATTTTAACAGTGCCGCCTTCCGGGGGCAGGGCATCCACAGCCATCTGAATGGCTTCATTTGTAAAACCTTGGATATCAGCATTTACCCCGCCAACTGTAATGACTGGATCCTGTTTTTTAGGATCTACAAGGGCATCTACGGTGAAATCGCCTGTTTGAGCAAATATTCCACCGCCAAGGAAAAGAAGAGTCCAAAAAATATTTTTCATTTTAATCCTTTTATTGAAAGGTTTTCTCAGAACTGATTCAGAATTTTCTTTGCTTTCTCAACCATCTCAGTTGCCGGAACCTTATCCAGTTCTTCAATTTTTATAAGTGACAAAGCATTATCTATTTCTAGCAGGCCTTTTTCATTTCCATTTTTTGAAAACTCTTCCCTCAGGATCCTTATCTTTTCGAAATCCTGGATTCCCTCAACCAGCTTTTCAAAACGGATGGATGTCCGGGGACCCGGATAAAATTGGAATAATGTTCCTGCCGGATAACGATGCCAGCGAGCATCCTGCAGTGGGTTTGGCACCCAGGTGTTAAAGGCCCAGAACAAATAACCTGTTAATCCTTTCGCTGCTGCGTGCCATGCCAGGAAAACATTCTCGGCCGGCGGGGAGAAGGTATATCCTGTTGGGTATTCTTCAACGCAGGCGGTGTAAAATGTTGTTGGTTTGCCCTCTGCCCTGCGACGAATCAATACATCATCATCAAATTTCAGATATGAGGCAAGGCAATAATCATAAATATCTTCTTCAATCTCAGGATGATATGAATCCCCTGCCAGTGCAATTTTCCAATCCGGGTCAATGTCTTTCACAAGGGCTATTAAAGCCTGCATGTGTTCAACGGGTCTCTCATCAACAGCAATGGCAGTCTTTGTAAACCAGCCTTTTTCTTTTAAATGCAGGGTGAACTCCTTTATCATTCCGGACCAGTACTTTGTGTATTCATCCGTGCCAGGAGTGAGGGTAATGGAATTATTCTTTTTAGAAGCTTCGTCGTAATAAATGAAGGAAAGATCCCATGTTATCATGGAGTAACAATTGATGCGCTCAGTAATTCCACAATCCATCACAAAGGAAATATAGCGGTCAAACACACTGAAATCATATTCCCAGCTGCCATCCTTTTTCAAAGTCCATTTGATGAGGGTGGGATCATCAAAATGCACATGATCCAATCCCCATGGCTGTTCAATAATATTGGCAGATATTACTTTTTGTCCTGCCTTCGCCAGTGTGGTAAAATAGGGTCTCATCAGTTTATAATGCTCCTCGCTCCATAATTCCACATCATGCATCCTTGCTATGGGACCGGGGTATTGCCAGATGTCAAAATCATAGCTCCATTCAGAAGGAGGAGGCAAAACATGGTCGAGTATATTCAATGATATTTTTAGTTCATGTTTTTTATCCGCATTGATAATAATGGTTCCTCTGTATTGTCCGGCTGGCGTGTTACCGGGGACCTGCACACTTAACCAGATAGGCCGGACTGTATTGGCCTCAACCGGTATTTTATCGATAATATCGATGGGGTCTTCAACCAGAGATGAATCATCCACCGATAGGTCCCTCGCTCCACAACCCTCTCCAAAATCATCTGCCATGGTGTACCGAACAAATGCTGCGGTTATATTTTCAGCCTCAATGCGATTCCCTTTTTTGCCGGAAAGATCTTTTACCTGGAAGCTGAGCTCAGGGATATCCTTGCCTGTCCAAACCAGAATCTGGGTATGAACCCTTTCACCTTTCCAGGCTTTTGCCTCCCAGAGATCCTGAACAGAGCTCAGAGGTACCTTCTCCTTGGCGTAACGGATATTATCACTTGCGAAACTAACATTTACGGGCATGTCGATTTTTGCCCATTCCGCAGCATTTGCTTTCGCGGGATTGGTAAGCTCGGGGTAAAATCTATTACCTGGTTTGCTGTAGCTTAAGTCCTGTGCGATCAGGGAAGTGCTAAAAAAGCCCAGGATCAGCAAGAGTGCTGTTTGTTTGTTTTTCATGTTTATTCCTTTGGTTCTGTTGTCAGAGACTGTTTAATACTTCTTTTGCTTTCTCAACCATTTCAGAAGGATGTTGTCCCAAACTTAGTTGAAATTTAGAAAGGAAGAATCAGCAATTAATGAGCTGATTCTTCCGGGAGGTTCCTTAAAATGTTAAATTTAAAACAACCAATTTTAATTAACATGGAACCTAAGAGTAAAGATAAAGTAAATC
>DRHS01000243.1 GCA_011053095.1 Bacteroides sp. | reverse complement strand
CCTGTATATTATGTACTGTATTGAAAACAAATCCCCCGCTCCTTCCAAGAATCCTGCACTGTTCTAATACCTGCCTCCTAGTCTCTTCAGGGTTCCCGAACGGGAGTACTTTCTGCGTATTGACCCCTCCGCCCCAGAAGGTAAGCCTGTCACCATATTTTATCTTCAGATTCTCAGGATCCATCCCTTTTGCATTAATCTGTACGGGATTGATAATGTCAAAACCCGCATCAATTAATTGTTCCATTAAGGGTTCAACCGCTCCGCATGAGTGCTTGAATGTTTTCCATGAAGTATTAGCGTGGATCCAATCATTCAGTTTTCTGTAATACGGTTTGTACAATTCAGAAAAAGTTTCTTCGGAACAGAAAGTGGAATCCTGTGTTCCAAAGTCCGTCCCGCAAAGAAAGATGGCATCAATGCTGTCGCCAAAAATCTCTTTCAGGGTGGCAAGGTTCCCGACTGCAATCTCGCTTTGTTTATCAAAAATGGCATGGATGTAATCGGGCCGGACCAAGGTACTCATGTACCACTCTTCAATGTCCCTGATCCCCCGCGGATTTTTCATGAATGGCCCGGGAACAAGTGCGATATCTCCGAAGGCCGTACCTCCTGGATTCAGAATCACTCCTTTATCCGTTCCTTCGATCCCCGCTTTCATATTATTCCAGTATGCGATATCTTCATCAGAATACAAACTGAATTCCTCCAGGTTATCCTGCACATTCAAATCAGCTTCCTTAAAAGGATGTTGCCGGATGATTGAATCAAAGAAATAACCTGATTTGGGCATTCTCCCGCTGGGTGGAACCGTCATATCCCCTTCAGGATATACAAGCAGATCACCGTTGCTTCCAATATTTGTATTCAACCCTGCTGGCATCAGCACTTCCTGTCCCCAGAACGTCTGAAAACTCCTGTAGTTTTCATTGGGGACACCGAACATATTATTTCTGGGCGCGATCCCGATCACGTCAATGCCCATCAGGGTCATTAAATCAATGTCAATCTCTCCAAGCATCTGGTAGGGTTCGATGACCTTCACGGGTTTTCTCTCAAGGCCATAATGCTCTCGTAAGCGTTCAATGGCCAGAACATGAATTCCGGTAACGGGCGTCGCCCCGAAATCGACAACGATCCTGCCGGGTTCACGATGTGCCAGTGTTTCTTTTAAATAATCCTTCGACTTCATTTAATAAAATCCGTATTAATCATCTTCCATTTCCAGGCAATCTCCGTGTCCTCCAGCCTATCCTCCGTGATATTTGGATTTTCAACAGGTTGAGCATCATTTTTCCCAATGAAATTCAATTTCTTCCAAAGATTTGCCTTTGGTTTCAGGAACATACAAATAGGTAAACAGCCACTGCAGGAAAGACATCAGGGCCAGGAATGCAAATGTGCTTGCACCACCCGCCAGCTTAAGAAAGTGGGGAAACAACAAAACGACCAGGAAATTGAATACCCACTGGGTGAAGGAGGCAAAGGCCAAGCCCACGCCGCGGATCCGGTTAGGAAAAATCTCGGAAACAAGTGTCCAGAAAACAGGCCCGATACAGGCGGCAAAAAAGGCGATGAACAGCATAATACACACCAGTGCAAAGATCCCGCTCATCCCGAAGTAAAAAGATAAAGCCAGTAGTACAAGAATGACGGTCATCCCCAGAGATCCTACCAGGTACAGGAAACGCCTGCCTACTTTGTCTATCAGGAAGATCGCCACAAAAGTGAAAACAAAATTGATCAGCCCGATCAGGGAAGTCTGCAGTAATGCGTTTCTAATATCAAACCCAGCTGCCAGTAGTATTTTCGGGGCATAATCTATGACAGTATTGATCCCTGAGACCTGTACCAGTATAGCCAGGAAAAAACCCACAAAAACCACTTTGCGGTAAGCGGGACCGAACAATGCCCTGATATTTATCGATTGTGTATTGTCTTTCAGGGATTTATCAATTTCAAGGATCTCCTGTTTTGCCAACTCATGTCCCCCAGTGGCGGTAAGCACCTTTAGCGACTCTTCCTTTCTTCCGATTTTGTAAAGCCAGCGGGGACTCTCGGGGATGTAAAACAAACCTATAAAAAAAAGGACCGAAGGAATGATTCCCGTGGCAAACATCCAGCGCCAGTTGTTTTCAACATCGTGCAGCCAGTAATTGATACAATAGGAGATCAGGATTCCGCTCACAATGGCAAGCTGGTATGCAGATACCAGCATACCCCGCCTGCCGGGAGGTGAGACCTCGGCAATGTACATAGGCGAGAGTACGGAAACCGCCCCCACCGCCAATCCCCCGAACAGTCGGGCTGCGATAAAAACACCCGGGCTCTTGGCCATGGCCGTTATCCCGCAGGTAAGAGCAAAGAAAAGTGCCACAAGGATCAGGATCTTTTTCCGCCCGAACCTGTCGGTGAGAACTCCGGAACCGAAAGCTCCGATGATGGCCCCTACTAGGAGTGAACTCACCCCCCATCCCAGTTCCAGCTCGCTCCAGCCGAAATATGGCTGTATGAAAGGGACCGCGCCCGAAATGATAGCAATGTCGAAACCAAACATCAGGCCACCCAATGCAGCGATAAAGGCGATAAAATAGAGGTAACGTTTATGCCGCATCATTTCAGAATTCCTTCAGTTTTATACTCCGGTACCAGACCCTCGTCCCGTGATTCTGAAGTACAATGTTTCCCGTATCAAACTTCCCGTAATCAGGATAGGCGGTCCATTTACCGCTGTTCCGCCGTTCATTCCAGTCCGCAGAATATTTCTCATATTCAACAACGATCTCCCCGTTCAGCATCTGAATGATATGATTGCCATTAACTACCAGCAGAATATGGTTCCATTCCCCAAGCTTTTTGTAAGGTTCTTTCAAAGGTGGATACATCGCATAATTGGCCCCACATATCTGCCAGTTCTCAAGGGGATCCGGCCAGTTTTCATGGTCTATCACCTGGAACTCAGGCCCGGTTTCATAGGGGAATTCATATTTTGGATCTTCCTTCACCTGGAACAATATTCCGCTGTTCGCACCCCGGGTAAGCCGAAATTCGGCACTTAAGGCAAAATTTTCGTATTCCTTTTCGGAAAGGATCCCCTGGAGAACTGGCAGATATGTGGGGCCAATTATGCGATGTATCCACCTTTGAAAGAACCTTACAAAAAGCTTGGGGAATGGAACCATATTCTGCTGGTAGTTAATGGCAATCAT
>DRHS01000242.1 GCA_011053095.1 Bacteroides sp. | reverse complement strand
GTTTTGTTGTGAGCCCATAGTTCCTCAATCAGCTTTCCTTCAAAACATTTGGCCAGGGATGTCACTGCATGAACAAATATACCAAAACTGATCACAATCAGAAAGCTGGTAAACCACATTCCAAGCTCACTCAAAGGATCCACTTCTTTGAATCCAACGGTCGCCACAGTAATTATGGTCATGTATACTGCCTGGGTAAAATTCATCCCTTCAATAAGGATGTACCCCGTAACACCAATCATGACGATGATTAACAGGAGACAGAAGGCTATAATGACTGACCAGTTAGCTTCATTTCTTCGCACCGGGCGACTGTATGATCTGGCTTCCGACATAACAAGACAAACAAGTCTTAAATTTACAGTATTTATTTGTTAGTTGAAGCAGGGCCTGTGAATAAAATACATCCGGGACCTCCAGTCCCAGGCTCTTCCACATGCGGATTATGCGATTATCCTCTGCAGGTATACGGTGTTTGCTGCAGATAAAATCATCCAGGTCAGGGGGCCTGCCAATATGCCGGCGGTATGCGAGGATCACAGGCATGATGGCATTTATGTACAGTCCGGTAATACGGTGTTTACCCATGCATTTTCCCCTTTCGGGACTTTTACGGTTGAAGCGGTAATGGGATGTCCAGTACTCTGAAGCCCTTATCTCCATTTTTAATACCATGTCCAGAGGATCCGGTTGATCCACAAGCCGGCTGAACATATCCGGGTTTTTCTCCAGGGAACAGGCCAGCTGGGAAATTCGTATCGTTGGGAAATTATCCGGCCGCAAGCGAAGGTATTTCCAGAGGAATCCGTCTATGGACTGAAGATCCATTTTTCGCTTTAGAACACCATAGCGTTGGTATAGTTCAGAATAATATGGATCCGGATTTGATTCTGTTGCTGGATTCGAATCGAGCATGCCCGCCTGACCAAACAGGATGGCCTCCTTAGAAATCAGATCCGGGCAATGTTCCATTATTTGCTCAAGGGAAACAGATCTTGAAAGCATTTCGAATGGATCTGCATTTACCCTTTGTCCGAATGCCCTTGCCATAGAAGAATATAATACTTCATCCCAATTACCGTTACACCTTTTATACTCAATCAGGATTTTGGAGATCCTCTCCTCAAGCCTTTCAACAAGTAAGCGCTCCAGCCAGAGTTTCATTCGGGTTTCATCGATACTGTGCAGATTTCTCCAGCAAGGAATCAGATCAGGATTTTCCATCAGTAACTCATACCGCATTCTGATGGCCGCAGGAATCTGCATCTGTACTGTCCTTATTTCCCTTCCCCGGGAATTGAGAACCTGGCAATCAGGGTCAAGTACAACATGAAGGATCACATTATCAAATGCCCGATCCATATGGTGTCCATGCTGGTACCACTCAGAAGCTTTTTTATGGATCTCCACGTTTCCGGCCCAAAGGATATTGTCGGACCTGAACATGGCATTAAAAAAGTCTGGCCCGGAGTCCCGGTTCAATTGTCCGGGATCTACAAGTTCCACCGGCACATCATCTAAATCAAGCAACGGTAATTCGAAAAGCCAATACTGCCAGATATGGTACAGAAGATCTTCCCTGAGTTCCATTTGTGATAGGCGTACTTTACCCTTAATGCCAGGGTAGGGAAAATATCATGGGGGTAAATTGAAACAGATCAATGGTAATACCTGATCCGGGGATTTTAATCAGGAAGGTGCATGGACATAGCCTGCTGCAGTTCAAGTGCATTTGCTCTGGCTTTGTTGGCGAAAGATTCTGAATTGTCGGCGTAAAGTATGGATCGGCTTGAATTGACTATAAGTCCGACGAGATCATTACTGCCAGCCTTAACAACCTCTTCCAGGCTACCTCCCTGTGCACCTATTCCGGGAACCAGAAGAAAATGATCGGGTACTATTTTCCGGATTTCTGATATCAAATCTGCGCGGGTTGCCCCGGCCACAAACATCATTTGATCAGGACCGGCCCAGGTTGAAGCTTTCCGGATCACTTCCTGGTAGAGTTTCTTTCCCTCATCCTGCAGTGGTAAGAATTGGAAATCCTCTGCACCGGGATTGGATGTTAGTCCCAGCAGTATAACCCATTTGTCTTTATACTCCAGGAAGGGTTCTACAGAATCTCTTCCCATGTAGGGTGAAATTGTAACGGCATCAAAATCGAGCTCTTCGAAAAATGTCCTGGCGTACATGCCCGCAGTGTTGCCTATATCTCCGCGTTTTGCATCTGCTATAAGAAAAATATCAGGATTCACATTGCGAATATATTCAAGCGTCCCGGCCAGATCCTTCCAGCCTGCAGCACCTCTTGCTTCATAAAATGCCAGGTTGGGTTTATAGGCAATGGCCAGGTCATGAGTTGCATCAACAATGGACCGGTTAAAGTCGAGACCCCCTGAAGGAGAATCCTGAAGATGTGAAGGGATTTTGCGAATATCGGTATCGAGTCCGACACAAAGAAAAGACCGTTTAGTAAGTATCTGCTGGTATAATCCTTCGAGAGTCATATATTGATTTACAATTACTCCTCAACTTCGCTTACTTTCAGACGCTCTGCATTCTCTGCCATCTGAAGCTTGTCTATGATTTCCTGAATGTCCCCGTCCATAACCGCATTCAGGTTATACATTGTCAGGTTGATCCTGTGATCGGTCATCCTCCCCTGCGGGAAATTATAGGTCCGGATTTTGGCAGAGCGGTCTCCGGTAGAAACCATTGTTTTTCGTTTTAAAGAAATACTATCGATGTATTTCTGATGCTCAAGATTGTAGAGTCGTGTGCGCAATTCGGCCATCGCCTTATCCAGATTTTTGAGCTGTGATTTCTGATCCTGGCAAGTAACGACAATACCACTGGGTATATGGGTCAGGCGGATTGCGGAATAAGTCGTGTTTACAGATTGACCACCCGGACCGGAGGAACAGTACGTATCTTTCCGGATATCCGCCTGGTTAATTACTACATCAAATTCGTCGGCTTCGGGTAGCACAGCCACGGATGCTGCCGAGGTATGTACCCTGCCCTGAGTCTCAGTCTGTGGCACCCTCTGTACCCGGTGTACGCCAGATTCATATTTCATCAATCCATAGGCCCCATCCCCTTTTACATACAAAATGATTTCCTTAAAGCCACCGACTGTTCCTTCTGTGGAACTTGAAACCTCAAGTTTCCATTTTTTCGTTTCGCAAAACTTCTGATACATCCTGTAAAGCTCTCCTGCGAAAATACTTGCCTCATCCCCACCGGTTCCTGCCCTGATCTCAACCATGGCATTTTTATCATCTTCAGGATCCTTGGGAATGAGAAGAAACTGTATGTTCTCTTCCATGGGTGTAATCTGCTCATTCATATCCTCCAATTCCGCTTTGGCCATCTCTCTCATCTCCGCATCTTTCTCGGTCGATAGCATTTCCTTTGCAGACGTGATATTGTTCAGCAGGTTCTTATATGCCAGGTAGGCCTGTATCACCGGCTCAAGATCTTTGTACTCCTTGTTCAGCTTAACATAACGCTTCATGTCCGTAATGATCTCAGGTTCTGTGATCAGACGGCCCACTTCCTCGAATCTGTCCTTTACTCCCTCAAGCTTTTCCAGTATAAGATTCCCACGCATAAATTATGTTCAGTTTTTAAACGGCTGCAAAGTTAAGAAAAATTAGTCAGCCCGAGAGAAGGTTTGGAACTATTGGGATGGGACTAATAGTTCCAAACCTTAATCGTCATCTCCCCAATCCAGCTCGGCACCCAATTGCTCGAATAAATCCCATCTATCCCAATAAATTATAGAGTATATGATCTTTCCATTTTCGATTCGTAATGCGTTATGAAGCATGACCTTAACACTCTTTTCCGCCTCAATGCTATACATACTCCCTACGGCCCAGCTCAGAACCCAATCTTCCTTAACACTATCCTCGACAGATTCATGCATGATGTATTGTATATCAAATTTTATGGAATCCCAAGCTTCATAAAAGTAAATATTACCTTCAATGGTCTCCGCATAGGATAATTCATCATCAATGCCCGGTCCAATTTCGGTGAAGGAGGTATCAAGAATTTCTTTAAAAGTTTCAATATCTTCCTCTTCGAAGGAAATGAACATTTTCTTGACGAGCTCGATATTTAACTTTGCTGTTGCATCCTGTTCCTCGGTGTCCCCGGCAGGTTGTGGTGTGCAGCTGCATAATGCGATAGCGACCGCAATAAGAATGATAATTTGTTTCATTGTAATAGGTTTTGGTTAATGGACAGCCAATTTCCAAAATATCACAATGAAAGTCAATAATCCAGGTCCTTTTTTGACTAATTTTTTTAGGGAAGTTTGGGACTATTAGTTCCAAACCTTAATATGCCGGCAGGAGAGTCTATGATGAGCTCTTTCTTATCAGCAGCTTCTACATGGCCCACGATTCGGGCCTCAACACCCATTTCATTTGCAATGGAAATTACATTTGCAGCCAGATCCTCATTAAGGTAGAGCTCGAAGCGGTGACCCATATTGAATACCTGGTACATTTCCCTCCAGTCTGTGCCGCTCTGATCATGGATTAACTTAAACAGTGGTGGAAGATCAAACATGTTGTCCTTGACAATCCGCACATTATCAACGAAGTTCAGGACCTTGGTCTGTCCGCCGCCGCTGCAGTGGATCATGCCATTGATGCTACCTCGAAACTCATCCAGTACTTTTTTGATTACAGGGGCATAGGTCCGAGTTGGAGAAAGGACCAGTTTTCCTGCAGCTACCGGAGCGCCGGTTGCCGGATCGATGGGAGTTCCTTTCACAGGATCAGTCAGGAGGCAGGAACCTGAATAAACCAGTTCGGGGGAAATCTTGTCATCGTAGGATTCAGGGTATTTTTCGGCATACGTATTTGAAAACACATCATGGCGTGCTGAGGTGAGTCCATTGCTTCCCATTCCTCCGTTATAAGTCTTCTCATAGCTTGACTGGCCATGGGATGCGAGTCCCACAATAACATTCCCCGGAAGGATGCTATTCTCAATGACATTTGCACGCTTCATCCGGCAGGTAACGGTTGAATCCACTATAATCGTCCGGACAAGGTCTCCCACATCAGCAGTTTCGCCACCGGTCGAATGTATTTTGATGCCATGATCTCTCAGGAGCTCCAGGAACTCTTCCGTTCCGTTAATGATCTCGCCGATGACTTCACCCGGAATCCTCATTTTATTTCGTCCGATGGTTGAGGAGAGCAGGATATCATCAATTGCGCCGACGCATAGCAGATCGTCGATGTTCATCACGATTGCATCCTGGGCAATCCCCCGCCAGACTGACAGATCACCTGTTTCCTTCCAGTAAAGGTAGGCCAGGGAGGACTTGGTACCTGCCCCGTCAGCATGCATGATGACACAATGATCATCCTCATTTCCGAGGATATCCGGAACAATCTTGCAAAAAGCATTAGGAAATAACCCTTTGTCAAGGTTTTTTATGGCACTGTGAACTTCGGTTTTGGAGTGCGAGACTCCCCTCTGATCATATTTTGATTTGTCTGCCAATTATCTTGCCTGGAATTACCCGGCCGGTTTGTAATTGGTCCTGAGTACCCTGAATTCAGTACGGCGATTCAGCTGATGAGCCTCTTCCTGTTGTGTCTGCGGCAGTCCATCTACGAAGTCATCATCAAGCAGTGTTCCTTCAGGAAGAAAAGTGTAATTTTCACTGATACGCTTATTAACGGTCTTGGGCATGGTTTCCCCATAACCTTTTGCAGTTACACGTAAGTCATCTATGCCTCTCTCGATAAGGTAATCCACCACACTCTGGGCACGTTTCTGTGAAAGGTCAAGGTTGAATTCCGGGGAATCCCTCGAGTCGGTATGGGCCATCAGTTCAATTGTGATCGTTGGGTTGTCAATGAGTGTTTCGATCAGCTTATCCAGGGAAACCATAGCTTCCGGTCTGAGGTCCCACTTGGCAAAGTCATAAAATACATTGCTATTTGAAAGTTCAATGGTCTCTCTGATATTAGAGAGGTAAATTGTGGCCCTGAAATCTGTACTCTTTTCCTGACCTTTTGTTGTTTCCCTTTCTTTTCCATTAAGGTATCCTTCCCGGGTTGCTACGAATACATAATCGGTACTGGGCTTGAGCATGAACCTGAATTCACCATCCTCCCCGGTTGTGGTCTCAACCGTTATCCCGTCGCTTCCGATTGATTTAACAGTCGCATTTATAAGAAGCTCATCGGTTTTATCGTCCCTGACCTCCCCTATTACATTGAATTTCATTGGTGGAAGGACGAACATATAGATTTCATCATTTCCCCGACCTTTCCGTGTTGAACTGAAGTAACCGCGTTCCATGTCCTTTTCAAATACGATTCCGAAGTCATCTGCGGATGAATTGATGGGGACTTTCATATTTTCAATGGTCCATGTTCCGTCTTCCTGTTCGTCGGCTTTGAAGATATCCAGTCCACCCATACCTATCCTCCCGTTGGAAGAAAAATAAATGGATCCGTCAGGGTGAATAAAAGGAAACATGTCATCATCGACAGTGTTTATAGCTTCCATGTTTACGGGACTGCTCCATTCTCCACCTGTAGACTCACGGTTTACGACCCATATATCTTTCCCCCCGTTTCCTCCGGGCATGTCTGAGACGAAGTATAGCGTCAGCTCATCGTAAGAGATAGCGGGATGAGCCACTACAATACTGTCATCTTCCAGCATAATGGGTTCGGCCTTAGTCCATTCGTCACCGGATCTGTTGGAGGTATAAATTTGACAACCGTAGCTGGTATTTTTATTTACCTGGCAGCGTGTTAGATACATAACCGTATAGTCCGAATTCAGTACAGGAGTTCCGTCCTCAAACTCTGAGTTTATGTTTTCACCGAGGGCCACCGGGACGCTCCATTTTCCTTTGCGGTCCATGCGGGACTGAAAAATATCGGTGAAGTTCTCTCCAGTGCCTCCATGTATATCATTCCCGGTAGATCCTTCCCTGGAGGAAGTGAAATAAACTACTTTGTAATCATCCGTTGCGAAATAGGGACTGAAATCGCTTTGCCTGGAGTTGAAGTATTTCATATTCTCAATCTCATAATTGGTTGGATTATTCATCCATTCCAATGAAAGCTCACAGGAGGTGATCCCTTCTGTTCCCCTGGGGTCATCCGGAACCAGTTCCTTATACCGGCGGTACTGCTCCATAGCGTCTTCATAAGCCTCATC